>DASXVL010000642.1:0-7503 GCA_036504255.1 Armatimonadota bacterium
TTTTTTCGTGCCCTTGAAGCCCACAGAACCCGCACTGGCCCAGCCAACCACATCACCATTTAAATCGGTGATGCTGACGATGGTATTATTAAAGGTGGACTGGATGTAGGCATTGCCTTCCACCACCGCGCGCTTTTCGCGTCGCTTTGTCTTGCCAACTTTACGTGCCATTTCTTCCTCCTCGGCGACCAGCTCACGGCGGTCGCCGGCTATCTGAGACAGGCGCTAGTGCTTACTTGCGCGGAGTCTTCTTCTTACCGGCCACAGCGCGCTTCGGCCCTTTGCGGGTACGAGCGTTGGTCTTCGAACGTTGGCCACGGACGGGCAGACTACGACGATGACGCATACCACGATAGCAACCGATCTCGATCAGCCGCTTAATGTTGGCGGACACGACGCGGCGCAGATCGCCTTCGACGGTCAACTCGCGGTCAATGAACTCGCGAAGACGACCAATTTCGTCTTCGGTGAGATCGCGTACGCGCGTCGCCGGCTCGACGTTCGCCTGGACTAAAAGGTTCTGACTGGTGGGGAGCCCTATCCCATAAATATAGGTGAGGGCAATTTCCACGCGTTTATCTCGGGGCAAATCGACGCCCGCAATTCTTGCCATGCGTGTTCTCCTCTACTTCTTGGGCCTCGCTTACCCCTGCACCTGCTTGTGCTTGGGTATGACGCAGATGACGCGGACTTTGCCTTCGCGTCGAATGACCTTACATTTATCGCAGATGCGCTTGACAGACGCTCGCACCTTCATCAGACTATCTCTTTTCCCGGTAGACGGCTATCGCCGTGCACCGAACTATTTATAGCGATATACGATTCGCCCGCGGGTGAGATCGTATGGCGATAATTCCATTTTTACACGGTCACCAGGGAGGATACGAATGAAATTCAACCGAATTTTCCCCGACACCGTAGCAAGTACAATATGTGGCGCACCACCTGGACCGGTGAGCGAGTCCACCTTGACGCGGAACGTCGCGTTTGGCAAGGCTTCCACTACCACGCCTTCAACTTCAACAGCAGATTCTTTACTGGCCACCGCTACCCTCCATGCATTTCGAACCAGCGCTAACGGAGCGCAGTTAAGATCTCTGGCCCGTCCTCGCGAATGAGCACAGTATGTTCGTAGTGAACGGATAGCGAGCCATCCATTGTCACAAAAGTCCAATCGTCGGACAACAGTCGTACACGTGGGCCGCCGGCGTTCAACATCGGCTCAATGGCCAACGTCATACCGGCTACCAGAGGTATGTGCCCATTACGCGTCAAATAGTTCGGAATCTGCGGCTCCTCATGGAGCTTCTGTCCGACGCCATGCCCACACAGATCACGGACCACCGAGGCGCCGTGTGCTTCCGCATAGCGCTGGACGGCGCCGCCGATATCGCGAACTTCGTTACCGACGCGGGCGGCTTCAATGCCCATCACGAGTGCCTGCTGGCCCACCGCCATCAAATGACGAGCAGTTTCGCTGACCTCACCGACGGCAAAAGTATACGCAGCATCCGCGTACCAGCCCTCAACGATCGCCCCTAAATCAACGCCAACAATGTCGCCAGCGGCCAACACACGCGGACCGGGGATGCCATGCACTACTTCTTCATTGAGCGAAATGCACGCCGTCGCCGGGTACCCGTTGTACCCAAGAAATGCGGGCACTGCGCCCAGTCCACGAATCGTTTGTTCGGCAACGGCGTCCAACTCGCCGGTGGTGACACCGGGTCGGACCATATCACCAATCTTTGCCAACGCCAGCGCCACCACACGGCCCGCTTTACGCATCAGGTCTTGAGCGTGCGCATCTTTCAGCGGAATACGAGAAGTCATCGGTGCACGGCGCGACATGATTTAGGCCCCTCCGCACAGTGCCTGGCGGATCTGTTCGGCGACTTGCGGCACGCCAATGGTGCCATCGATAGCAACCAGTTTACCGCGTGTTGTATAGTAAGCAATCAGCGGCGATGTCTGCGCCTTATAGACTTCCAGTCGGTTCGTTATGGCATCGATCTGATCGTCCTTGCGCTGAATCAACGCCGTCCCACACGAATCGCAGATACCGGCTACTTTGGGCTGCATGGTATCGACATGGAACACGGCGCTGCAGGCAGGGCACACACGTCGACCGGTTAAACGGCGAATGAGCTCGGTATCATCGACTTGTAAATTCACGACGGCATCCAGGGTATGCCCGATACGCCCAAGCATATCATCCAGCGCCTCAGCCTGGGCCACGGTCCGCGGGAATCCATCCAGGATGTAGCCCGTGTTAGCGCCGAGCTGCTTTAAGCGCTCTTCCATCATGCGAATGATCAGGGCATCCGGCACCAGCGCGCCACTTTCCATGTAGCTTTGCGCCTCAAGTCCCAACGCGCTACCTTCGCGAACTTCGGCACGCAGTATATCGCCCGTGGAGATATGCGTCAAGCCCCACTGCTCGCGCAGGTAGCTCGCCTGTGTGCCCTTACCCGCGCCGGGTGCGCCAAGCAGGATTAAATGCATCCCGTGATTGCATGAACAGCCGTTATCGGAACAAGCCATGATTCGAACCTTCCGTATCTACGTCTCCTGCCGAAAGGCGGGAGAATCAATGCTATTTAATGAAGCCTTCATAGTGACGCATCACCAGATGCGCTTCCAGTTGCTTCATCGACTCCAACGCGACCCCGACGACGATGAGCAGTGACGTGCCACCCCACAAGGGGAAGTAGTTCGCGCCGCCGTTATTACCCCCGAGAATGGCGGGGATGATATACGGGAGCAACGCCACGACACCGAGGAACAATGCGCCGGCAAAGGTAATGCGCGTGAGTACCTGGTCAATGTAGTGCTCGGTTTGTTTCCCAGGGCGTAACCCGGGGACGAAACTGCCGTGCTTTTTCAAGTTGTCTGCGATGTCCTGCACATTGTAGACGACCGCCGTATAGAAATACGTAAAGAAGACTACAAGCAGGAAGTAGAGCAGGCCACCGAGGACTGCGCCAAACGGAATCGTGATCGTCGTCGAGCCAAGCGGGATCGGACCCCAGCTCAACAACGTGCCACTGTATCCGGGAGACAGCATACGCATCACTTCCAACGCGGTCGAATTCGGGAACTTCGGCGCAAGGAACTGTGCAATGGTGGCGGGTAACATGACCAGCGAAATCGCGAAGATGATCGGGATAACGCCGGCGGTCACCACTTTCAACGGTAAATAGGTATTGGCCGAGTTGAAGACTCGATTGGCCACGACACGTTTGGCATGTTGAATCGGAATCTGCCGCGTCGCTTGATGGACAAAGGTGATAAACACCACGATCAACACAAAGATCAGGACGATCACCAGGATGCGCATAATGCCAAACGCCGCATTGGCGCCGGATTGCGCAATCGCAAGATCGAAAATTTGCTTAAAGGTTGACGGCAAGCGAATGATGATACCGGCGAAGATGATCAGCGAGATACCATTGCCGATACCACGATCAGTTAACTGCTCGCCCACCCACATCAGGAACGAGGTGCCCGCGGCCATCACCATAATGAGTGGTACGACGGCAAAAACGCCGAGCGTGCTCGTATCAACAGCATCCGGTTGATTCAACAACAACACACCGAGACCAATGCCCTGCAAGAGCGCAAGAAACACGGTACCCCAACGGGTATAGGACGAGAGGATCTTCCGCCCCGTCTCGCCTTCTTTTTGCATGCGCTGAATCGACGGGACCGCGATCCCCAGCAACTGCATGATAATGGAAGCATTAATATACGGCACGATACCAAGCGCCAGAATCGATAAACGCTTGAATGCGCCACCGGACATAATGTCGATGAAGCCGAGCACACCATTCGATGCGAGCTTTTCGATGGCGGCAGGATTCACGAACGGCGCAGGCACATGCAGGCCCAGCACAAACAGAGCGAACATGCCGGCGACGAACAGTAACCGGTTCCGCAGCTCTGGAATATGCGTTGCACGGGTCAGGTTCGCTAATGAATCTTTCCAACTGGCTTCGTGTGCGGGCACTAGTGTACCTCCATGCTCCCACCGGCAGCGGTAATTTTCGCAGCGGCACTGGCACTAAAATGAGATGCGTGCACGATGAGCGGTTTGGTGAGTTCACCACTGCCCAGGACGCGCAGGCCGTCACGGATTTCACTGACGATGCGCTGTTGTACAAGCAATTCTGGGGTGACCACAGTATTCGGCGCAAGTGCGTCGAGCTGACCGACATTGACAATAGAGAAGGTCTTCGCAAACACGCCAATATTCATGGCGCTTTGGCTAATACCTTTCAACTTGCGTAGACGTCGCTGAATAGGGGTTTGCCCGCCTTCGAAGCCGGGGCGTACGGACCCGCGAGCGCGCTGGCCTTTATGCCCACGCGTGGAAGTTTTACCATGCCCGGAACCGATGCCGCGCCCCACACGTTTCGGGGCCATATTCGCGCCCGCAGGCGCGGAGAGGTTATGGATACCAATCATTAGGGATGTCCTCAACGCAGTCAGCGTCCGCTGACCACTCGTCACACCAGATCATCGAAGCCCGGAGGCGACGACAAATCTCTTTTTATTCGTCGACCGGCTGAACTTCCAGCAAGTGGCGGATTTTAAAAGCCGCACCACGCGTCGACGGATTATCAGGAAGGATGACCGTTTGCTCACGTTTACGCAGTCCCAGGCCCTCAACGACCAGACGCTGGTCTTTCGGACAACCAATAGTACTACGCTTGAGAGTAATGGCTAATTTTCCACTCACGCTACTTCTCCTTGTAGGGCCGGACGACCGAGAATTTCTTCAACCGTCTTCCCGCGAATCGCAGCCACTTCGGCGCTGGTGCGTAATGCCTTGAAGCATTCCACCGTAGCCCAGGCGATATTCACCGCGTTCGAAGAGCCCAAGGATTTGGTGAGAATGTCCTTGATGCCCGCCACTTCCAGAATGGCGCGAACAGCGCCACCGGCAATGACGCCGGTTCCCGGTGCGGCAGGTTTCAGCAAGACCATCGCCGCACCCGCTTGTTCCTGGACCAGATGCGGAATGGTGCCACGCACCATCTCCACCTTCATGATGGCCTTCTTTGCGGCCTCAGCACCCTTGCGGATCGCTTCGGGGACTTCGGACGCTTTACCGAGGCCAACCCCGACATGTCCGTTGGAATCACCGACGACGACCAGCGCGCTCCAGCGCAATGTGCGGCCACCTTTATGTACCTTCTGCACGCGGTTGAGCGAGATCACTTTCTCTTCTAACTGCAGTGCAGACACATCAATTTTCGCCATGCCCTTTTTCTCCGTCCCATGTCGAGGAGCCTTAGAACTCCAGACCGCCTTCACGCGCGCCCTCTGCGAGGGCTTTGACGCGACCATGATAGGGATACCCGCCACGGTCGAATACGATAGTTGCGACGCCTTTTTCCTTCGCCCGTGCGGCAAGCAGCGTACCGACAGTTTTGGCGCCAGCCACGTTGCTCCCTTTGAGCTCTGCCGTCACCAAGGCACGGAATTCAGGTTCATTGCTCGAGGCAGCGACCAGCGTTTGGCCCACCGAATCATCAATGATCTGCGCGTAAATATGCAACAAACTGCGGTGTACCGCCAACCGCGGTCGCTGTGCCGTACCGTTGACCTTACCGCGTACGCGGGTGTGACGGCGAGCCAGCGCGGCCTCTCGTAATAACTTCATATCGATTTCACCTCTGTCACCGGTCTTGGTCGGCGACGCTTATCGAAAATCGGGACGAGCCCTTATTTCTTACCCTTACCAGCCTTGGCGGCCTTACCGGCTTTCCGGCGGACCGTTTCGCCCTGGTACCGTAATCCTTTGCCTTTGTAGGGCTCGGGCTTTTTCAACGCACGAATCTTCGCGGCGACCTGACCCACCAGTTCTTTATCGATACCGGTGATCGTGATACGCGCCGTGCGATGCTGGTTATCCACGTTGGGCGACGAGGTCTCGACGGTAAAGGCGATGCCCGCGGGCGGGATCACATAAATGTCGTGCGAGAAGCCCAGGTTGAGAACCATACGATCGGGCTGTACTTGGGCGCGATAGCCGATGCCATGTAAGTCAAGGACACGGGTAAAGCCCTGGGTGACCCCAGCGATCATATTCGCGATCAGCGTCCGGGTCAGACCATGCAGGGCTTTGTGAGCCTTGATATCGGACGGGCGCTCGACGAATAAGGTCGTGTCTTCCTGGCGAACGGTAATTGGCGTCGGTAATACCCGCTTCAAGGAACCTTTCGGCCCTTTCACGGTAAAGACACCTTCAATTTGTGTTATCTCAACTCCGCCCGGGAGCGGAATCGGCATGCGTCCAATGCGCGACATGATACGATAACCCTTTCAGCGGCACGGCCGCCACTAGCGTCTCGGCGTGCGAGATTTACCAAACAAGGCAGAGCAGTTCGCCACCGACACGCTCAACGCGCGCCTGGCGATCAGTCATCACCCCGCGGGAGGTGGTGAGCAGTGCTACACCGAGTCCACCCTGCACACGCGGAATTTCATTCCAACCCACATACTGTCGAAGTCCGGGGCGACTGGCGCGGCGGATGCCGCGAATCACCGGCTGACGCCGCACGCCGTATTTTAAGGTCAGGCGCAAGGTGGGCGTCGGCTTCTCGGTATCGGCCAGTTCATACTTCTGGATATACCCTTCATCCTTCAGGATGCGGGCAATCTCGACTTTGATCCGAGACGTCGGCATGGACACGGTATCGTGTCCGGCAACGGCGGCATTTCGCACGCGCGTCAGCATATCTGCAATAGCATCAGTAACCGGCATAGCTTCCCCCTACCAACTCGACTTCGTGACACCCGGCAACAACCCGCGGAGCGCAAAGGTTCTCAAACAAATACGGCACATGCCGAACTTGCGGAAATAGGCGCGCGGTCGGCCACAGATGTGGCAGCGGTTATGTGCACGCACGGCAAACTTAGGTGTCCGCTTCCAGCTCTCGATTTTGGATTTCTTGGCCACGGTCAATACTCCCTATCAGGATGAAACGCGTTTAGCTCTTGCGCAACGGCAAGCCCAATTTGGTGAGGAGCGCACGCGCCTCTTCATCGGTCTGGGCAGTGGTGACAAGGGTGATGTCCATACCGCGCACGCGGTCGATGGATTCAATATCGATTTCCGGGAAGATCGTCTGGTCGCGCAGGCCCACGGTATAGTTACCACGGCCGTCGAGCGACTTGGCGGGCAAGCCCTGGAAGTCGCGAATGCGCGGGAGCGCCACGGAAAAAAGACGATCAAGGAATTCCCACATGCGCACACCACGCAAGGTGACTTTGCAGCCAATGGGGTTGCCAGCGCGCAGCTTAAAGGCGGCGATCGATTTCTTCGCTTTGGTGACCAGCGGTTTCTGCCCAGTAATGAGCGCCATCTCGCGGACGGCATGGTCGAGGGTTTTGGAATCCTGTAAGGCCTCGCCGACCCCCATATTCACGACCACTTTCGTCATCCGGGGCACCTGCATGGCATTGCTGTAGGCAAATTGCTCTTGTAATGCCGGC
>DASXVL010000643.1:0-7155 GCA_036504255.1 Armatimonadota bacterium
ATACCATGGATACCCTGGGCAACCGCCACTTCCTCGGCGCGATCCCCTCGCCGGTGGATTCCTCACGGATGCGCGGGCGTTCCGTCTTCGCACGCAGTCTGGCAAGCTTTCCTAGCAAATTCGATCTGCGTACGGCAAACCCCATCAAGGTGACGGGGGTACGCGACCAGAATCCTCTCGGCACGTGCTGGACCTTTGGCGCGTATGGCTCGATGGAATCCTGCCTCTTGCCGAACGAAACGTGGGACTTTTCGGAAAAGAATATGAAGAACCTGGCCGGGTTCGATCTCGACCCGAACGAAGGTGGCGGCAATCTCAATATGTCCACCGCTTACCTCGCGCGTTGGGATGGCCCTGTCGCGGAAGCCGATGATCCGTACAGCATCAATCCGAGTTCACTCTATTCGCCGACAGGACTGACGGTGCGTAAGCACATCCAGAATATACTTTACCTGCCCGGCCGTACCAGTCCGACCGATAATAATAATATCAAACAGGCGCTGCAAGACTACGGCGCCGTGTCCACCACCATGTGCTGGGATAATGGGTCGTACAATGCCAACACGAACAGCTTTTATTTTCCCGGCAGCGCAGCGCTGAACCATGCAGTCACAATCGTCGGTTGGGACGACACCTATTCCCGGTCGAAATTTTGGACCACCCCACCGGGAGATGGCGCGTTCATTATCAAGAATAGTTGGGGTTCCGGTTGGGGTGAAAGCGGCTATTTTTATATCTCGTATTACGACACCGTGCTGGGGTATGAACTGAACCCGGTCTTCCCGAACGTGGAATCCCCCTCGAATTACGGTCGGATCTACCAGTACGATACGCTGGGAATGGTCGACTTGTTCTGTACGTCCACCTCAGGGACGGGCTGGTTTGCCAATGTCTTCACCGCACAGGCGACTGAGACGATCAGCGCGGCAAGTTGGTACACCTACCTCCCGGGGGCCAGCTATACCCTGCGCGTCTACACGAATCCCACCGGTGGCCCCATCGGTACCGGCAAACTCATCGCGAACCAGTCGGGGACGCTCAATTTCCCGGGCTACCAGACGATCAAGCTGACGACCCCCGTGCCGGTGACGGCCGGACAGAAATTTTCCGTCGTCGTGCGGCTCACCACTGTCGCCAATGACTTTCAGATTCCGGTGGAATACCCGTGGTCGGGTTATTCCAGTCGCGCCACGTCCGCCGCAGGCCAGAGCTATGTCAGCGATGGCGGCACCTCCTGGAGCGATATAACGAGCTCCGTGTATGGCGCCAACGTCTGCTTGAAAGCCTTTGCTTCCGGTATTCCGACTACCGCCACCCCGGTGATCTCGCCGAACGGCGGTACCTTCAGCGATTCGCAAACGGTGACGCTGTCCTGCGACACCACTGACGCGTTGATCTACTATACCAAGGACGGTAGCATGCCGACCTCCACCGCCTCGTCGTCCTGCTTTGCCTATAGCGCACCCATTACGCTGACCGCGACCACCACGCTCAATGTGCGGGCCTTTAAGACCGGCCTCAACCCCAGCGATCTGGCCACCGCGACTTTCACCAAAGTCGTCGTGTCCACCGGGCTGATCTACTTTGATTCCGGCCTCATTAACGACGGCAATCTCGCCATCCACCGTATGAAGCCGGATGGGAGCAACCGCGCGGCGGTGACCACCAATGGCGGCTGGATCGATGGCTTCCCCAGCGTGACCGGCGATGGCCAGACTATCGTCTTCGCCTCTGACCGCGATGGCGGCGCGACACGCTGGAGCACGGTACAGATCTACAAAATGAACACTGACGGCAGTGGCCAGACGCGGCTGAGCACTGATGCGACGTATGTGGATGCCATGCCGGCGGTGAGCCAGGATGGCCAGGTCATCGCCTTCCTGTCCAATCGCGACCACTATGGCGAAGCGGATAGTAACGGCTATATCATTTGTGACCTCTACACCATGGACATCAACGGGGGCAACGTCAAACGTATCACGACCACCACGAACGGCGTGCAGTTTGGGACATTTGCCATCAACCCGGGCAACCATGACCAAATCGTCTTTATCGCCGACCTTGATGGCAACGGCGCAAAGCTCTACCTCGTCAATGCGCTGACGAAAGCACTGACCAGTGTGCCCGTCACTGTCGAGGAGATCTCGACGGCGGCGTTTAACTATGACGGGACGAAAATCCTCTTCTCCGGTTGGTCGTCCAGTGTCGGCTACCAGGTGTATCAGGCGAACCTCAACGGCGGCAGTCAGACGCAACTCACGCATCTGGAGACGGATGGATATTACAACGTGCTCCCGCGGGCGAACGGCACCGGCGATCGCATCGTCTTTGCATCCGACCGTGACAACATTGTGGGGCCATATGGCTATACGCTGGATCAGGTCTACCGTATGGACGTCGACGGCAGCAACCAGTTGCGGCTGACACAGACTGCCACCAATGAGAGCGAACCCTTCTGGAGCGATCCACAAGGCGCCAGTAAGGTGGCCACGCTGGCCTTCTCTCCCACGCCGGGCACCTATGCCGGCTCCGTCGCGGTCACACTGATCTGCTCCACGCCAGGCGCCTCCATCCGTTATACCAAGAATGGCAGCACGCCGACGCTGGCGACGTCATCGACCTGTTTCGCGTACAATGCGCCGTTCACCCTCACCACGACCACCACGCTGAAAGTCAAGGCGTTCAAAACGGGGTTGGCCGATAGTGACATGGTGAGTGGCACGTATACCCTCACACCGGCCACCAGCCGCTATATTCGCCTGAAGGATGCGAGTGGCTCACCCGGCACGGTCGTCCAGGTGCCCATTGAGATGGTGTGCTCCGGCACGGAAAATGCATTGGGCTTCTCGCTCAAGTTCGACCCGACCATCATCACCCACGGGACCGCCGAGTTGGGCAGCGACGCGATGGACGCCTCGCTCAACGTCAACGAGTCGCAGACGTCCAGCGGGTACATCGGTATCACCCTGGCGTTACCGGCCGGACAGCGGTTTGCCGCGGGTACGCGTCAACTCGTTATGCTCAATCTCACCATTGCCGGCGATGCGGAACTGCTTGCCACACCGCTGGCCTTCAGCGATACGCCGGTGCAACGCGAAGTCTCCGATGTCAATGCCGATACGTTGCCCGCCAACTGGGCCAACGCCTCCTTGGGCATCTACAACGGCTTTGAAGCGGATGTGACGCCGCGTCCCACCGGGAAACGCAACGGCACGGTCTCCGTGACCGACATGGTGTTGATCGGGCGCTTTGCCGCCGGTTTAGACACCCCCGCGTCCTCCGAATTCGCCCGCGCCGACTGCGCACCAGCCAGCACCAAGGGTGATGGCGCGCTCTCCATCACCGACTGGGTACAGGCGGGACGCTATGCCGCCGGCATTGACCCCGTCGTCACGGTCGGCGGGCCCAACGGACAACAACCCGCGACGCCAGCGCGCGCCGGCGGCCTCGCCGGCAACCGGGCGGCGCACCAGGTCTATCTCTCCACCCCCGCGGCCTTACTGCCCGGACAAAGCGGTACCATGCAGGTGAAGCTGGATGCGCAGGGCGATGAGACGGCGCTCGGCTTCAGCCTGAACTTCGATGCGACCCGCATCACGGTCACCTCCGTCAAGGCGGACTCGACCGGCGCGGCGGGCGCCAGCATCAACATCAACGATAGCAAAAAGACCTCCGGCCAAATCGGCGTCGGGTTGTCGCTCAGCGCCGGCCACGTATTCTCGGCTGGCACGCACTCGCTGGTGATCGTCACCTTTACGGTCAAGTCCACCCTCAAAACGGCGGACATCCCGGTGACCTTTAGCGACTCGCCGGTGCTGTGTGAGTTGTCCGACGTCCAGGCCGAGTCACTGGAGGCCGCGTATAACGGCGCGATGCTGCATGTCTCGCATGCGCCGGTCGCCAAGGCTGGGAAGGCAACGATCCTCGCCGGCACGCCGTCGCCCATCACCCTGCTGGCCACGGATGTTGACGGCGATGCCCTCACCTATACCGTGGTGAGCGCGCCGAAACACGCGCAATATTCCCTTGGAGCCGACGGGGTTCTGACCGTCACCGCCGATGATTTCTACCACGGCGCGGACAGCTTGACCTTCACCGCCAGCGATGGCGTTTGGACCTCCAACGTGGCCACCGTCGCCCTGACCGTCACCCCGCACAACCATATGCCGATCGCGGACAGCCAGACCGTCGCCGCCCTGGAGGGCATTGCCAAGACCATCACGCTCACCGGCTCCGACCCGGACGGCGACAAGCTCACCTACGTCATCGTGAGCAAGCCGTTGCACGGGAAATTCACCGCCAGCGGCACGAAAGTGACCTATACCGCGACCGTGGGCTATTCCGGGCCCGATAGCTTTACCTTCAAGGTCTCCGACGGCAAGCTCTACTCCGACATGGCGACGGTGACCATCAATGTGCAGCATGTCAACCATGCCCCGACGGCGGTGAGCCAGACGGTCACCACGGCGGAAGACGTGGCCAAGGTCATCGCCCTGACGAGCGTCAAGGATATTGATAGCGCGGACACGCTGACCCTCAATGTGGTGAAAGCGCCGGCGCATGGCTCGCTCACGAGCTATGTCGGCGGTGCGGTGATCTACACCCCGAACCTGCACTACGCCGGTCGGGACAGCTTTAGCTATACGGTTTCCGACAACGGCGATCCGTCGCTGACCTCCCCGGTGGTGACGGTGACCATCACAGTGACCCCCGTCAACGACGCGCCCACGGCGACGAGCCAGGACGAATCGGTGATGCGGAACGTCGCCAAAGTGATCACGCTCAATGTCAGCGACCCGGATAATACCGCGCTGACGGTGACGCCGGTCATTAAGCCGTCACACGGCACGGTGACCTTCAGTGGGGTGAAGGCGACTTACAAACCGGTGAAGGACTTCAGCGGGACCGACTCCTTCACGTACAAGGTGTCTGATGGCAAGTTGACCGCGACCGCGACGGTCACTCTGACGGTGCTAGCGCCCTAGGGTGACGAAGTGAACGGAAGATGCACCACGGGGCTTCGCGGCGGCAACGCTGCGGAGCCCTTGGCGCTTATATACATCGCTACCAGGAGGATACGCCCCATGACCAAGACGTCGCATTCGGACACGCCGGTGCTCCGCCTCATCGGCTGGCTGCTCTTGCTGCTTGGGGTCACCGGGGTGGCCACGGCGACAGTGGCACTGTGGCAGGCTGCCCGGCTCTGGTCCTCTCCCGACCTGCTCCGGATGATGCCCGGTTTCTCCGGCTCTCACATGGGAGAACTGCTGCAAAAAGGCATGAGCGGGCTCTATAGCCTCGCCTTGATTGTCGTGGGCCTCGCCCTGCTGCGCCGGGTGCGCTGGGCGCGTTGGGCGGCGACGGCGGTGTTGCTCTTCGACATCGCCTGGACGCTCCTCGATCCGCTGATCCACGCCCTTATCTTCTGGTATCCGCTGTACCTATCGCACCTGTCCGAACTGCGCTATCTCCTCTTCGGGCTACTCAACGTACTGCCCGACGTGGTGATGGTCCTCTTCCTCGTCCCCGTAGACAGCGGAGTAGGGCAGGGGAGGGCGCTGCAACGCGCCGCCGCTGCCGTCCAGGGCTATTTGACGCGTTCATTACCGGTGGTGGTGGCCTTTATCGCCCTGTATCTTCTTGCACATGGGCTGTCACAGCTCAGCGGGATACCGAACGCCGTGGCGAACCTGCATCTACCGGCCACCGGCGGCAATCCCATACGTCTGTTACTTGTCCTGAATGGGATCTTACTCTTGCTCCCCCTGGTCAATAGCGTGGCGGGCCTCGCGCTACTCACGCGCCTGCGCGGTGGCGTCGGCATGGCGCTCGGCGCACTCGGCTTTGAAGTGATCAGCATGCTCATCGAGTTGGCGTTCATGGTCACGATCATCATCGGCGAGCGTATCCTCTCGCCCGTGTTCGTGATTACGGTGCTATTCGCTCCCGTCTTCCTCGCCGCCAACGTGCTGCTCGCCGTCTACCTGCTGCGCTACCGCGCGGCGGCGTAAGAGGTTGTGGGTTCGTCGGTGCAACCCACAGGAGATCACTCCCACGGCGCCGAAAGCGCGCAGTTGCGGCCATTCTGCCCATGGAGGAGAGACCCCATGACCACGACGTCGCTATCCGAAGCGCCGCTGCTCCGTCTCATCGGCTGGCTGCTGTTGCTGCTCGGGGTCACCGGTGTGGGGCAGACAACGCTGCCGCTATGGCAGGCTGTCGAACTCTGGTCACAACCCCGCGGCTGGTTCGGCATTCTGTCGTCGAGATCGATCGCGGAACTGCTGCTGCAACATGGTATCTCCGAGTTCTACAGCCTCGCGTTGCTGGCGGCGGGCCTCGCCCTGCTTTTCCGAGTGCGCTGGGCGCGGTGGGCGGCGGTAGTGGTCTTGTTGCTCGGGCTCGTAGGGATGCTCTTCTCCCCCCTGGTCCGTGCCCTCGTCTTCTGGTATCCCATCTATGTCTGGCACCGGCCCGAACTGCGCCATGCCCTGTGGGCGATACCGGTAGAGCTGTGCCGCGCGTTGCCCTACGTCGTGATGCTTCTCTTTCTCGTCCCTGTCTGCATCAATGGAGAACAAGGCGCTGCAACGTGCCACCTGCGCCATACAGGGGCATCTCGCGCGATTGCAGCCCCCTGTGGTGGCCTTTATCGCCCTCTATCTCCTCGCGCAGGGGCTATCCGGGCTGCTCGGCGCCTCCTGGGCCGCACAGCACCTGGCGGCGTTGCAACACCCGCTGGCCAATCGTGGTATCGAGACGACGATCATCCTGCATACGCTCCTCGTGCCGCTCGCGTCCATCAGCGCCGCCCTCGGCCTGCTCTGGCGTACCCGCTGGGCGCTGGGCCTCACGCTAACGGTGTTTGTCCTCCAGGCCGTCGGGTTCATGCTCTATACCGGTATCTATGCATGTAATGTCCGTATTTGGCCCATGGATCTCTACAACGTCCCACCTCTGCTCTCCATGCTTGCCGGGCTCGCCACCATTGGCATACTCGCCGTCTACCTGCTGCGTCATGCCCGGCCACCGGCGGCGCGCTGAGACGTGCCACGTAGCGGTGTGTTGCGTCCTCTCGCTCCCTTCTCCTCGGGAGCAGGGTGGGGGGATGAAGGCGACGGCAGCCGGCACGACATACAGAACAACGCGGCGTCG
>DASXVL010000644.1:0-3043 GCA_036504255.1 Armatimonadota bacterium
CGCCAGCACTTTGGGCCCGGTATACGCCAGTGTGGAGACCGCGAAACTTGAGACATCGCCGTTGATCTGCATGTTCACGCCATTGTACAGGTACCCCCAGGCATCGATCCCGCTATACTGAATATAGCGTAACGGGTTGCCCAGATAATCTTGGGGGCCGTCCCAGCATTCAAAGATGCCGCCCGTCCCGGACGCGGTCAAGTTCCGATAGACCACGATACTGGTGGGCGTCGCGGTGTCGATCGCCATGGTCCCCTGCAGTCCGTTAAGCTTGGTGGAATCAAAATGTACGAACGCGCGCCCATTGATCGCCTTGGGCATCAATGTCGGTCCGGTAAAGATGGTGCCAAACGAATCATCTGGGGTCGGGACAGTTGCGATCATCCCCTTGGACAAATCCGCCCATTTCGTCACCGTGTTCTTATTCGCCGTGACGCCGTAGTCGGCGGCAAACCACAGGGATAACGCACCGCTCTGCGGCGGCAAATACAGGTTCACCGCCGAACCCAATTCAACGTGCCCATCGACGTAACTGGCGATGGCCCCCCCATTATGACGGTACGCCACATCCTCCGGCCAGTAGCCTACATTATCATAGGTGGGGGTCGCCGTGTCGCCCTGGTGCTTGCCATCGACCGTCACGACGGTCATCGTCGGATTCCCGATGTCCCCTAATGCCACCGTACTGATATAGCTATTGTACACATAGGCATTGATAACCTCTCGCCCTGCCGTGCCACATTGCAGCGCCTTAGGCGCCAGGGCGAGTTGCGCCCACACGGTGGCCTGGTCGGGCAGTTTTTCCTCCTGCTCCTGGGTAAATATCTGCACTGCCAAGCCAATCTGCTTTTGGTTACTCATACAGGCCGTCTGACGGGCTTTCTCACGGGCCTTGCCAAAAACGGGAAAGAGAATAGCAGCGAGTATCGCAATGATCGCGATGACGACTAGGAGTTCGATGAGGGTGAACCCTCGTGTGTTTCGTGGGTCGTTCATGGGTAGTAACCTCCTCATAATAATGACTGGATACGTGGTAGCCGACTGCTGGCTACCTATTGGGAACACATGAATCCATGGCTAGTTGCGCGCCACACGAGGCACGCACGATGAGCGAAGCGGGTAATAAGTCTTGCGTCGGCGGTTGCGCCGTCTGTTCATTCATACGACGAAATAACAGTTCCCCCGCGTTCCAACCGAGCGCTTCCATCGGTTGTTGAAACGTCGTCACGGGGACCGTAAAGGTATCGCTGCCCACATGGTCATCACACCCGATGACCGCGACGTCTTCGGGTACGCGTAGGCCCAGCGTCTGCAAGGCGTGTATCGCAAGGTAGGCATGCTCGTCATTGGCCGCAAACAGTCCATCCAGTGGTTTGCCTGCCGCATAATGGTCCTGCAGCGCCTGCATGACGTAGGCGACTGTCAACGCATCTTCCGTGGCCGTCTCGCCCAAAATAGCACAGGAGACGTCACCGTCCTGCTGGGCCGCCTGTTGCTGGCCGGCCGCGCGGAGGGTCGACCATTGGCCGCGCACGGAAGGATACGGCAATAAATAGCCTTGCTGGCGTCGCCCGTGCGCCCTGAGTAATTCGCCAGCGGTGACACCCATCGCGAATTGATCCACGCCCACCATATCGAGGTGCATATCGGCGATGGTATTTTCCAGCAACACCAGGGGAACCTTCTTCACGATGCGGTCAAGACATTCACGCGGGTAATAGTAACAATCGGTATAGAGAAGCAGGCCTTCCACCCCGAGCCCGAGAAAAGCTTCCATCAGTTCGCGTTCTTTGTGGGCTTTCCCGTGGGCGCAGGCGAGTAAAATATTATAGCCCTGTGTGGTGGCGTACTCTTCAATGCCCCGGAGTATCAACGCCATATGCGGGGCGCCAATGGTCGGCACAACCAGCGCGATGTTGCCGGTTCGCTGCGTACGCAAGGCGCGCGCCACCATATTCGGAGTATACCCGAGTTCGGCCGCCAGGTCGCACACCCGCTTACGCGTCGCCTCACTCACGCGTCCGCTGCCGGATAAGGCGGCGTGCGCCGTGGTCCGGGACACTCCCAGTGTCAAGGCTATCGTATTCAAAGTCGTGTTTGAGATCGCGCTCATCAGTAAGCTTCCTGTAGTTGCCGGATCGATTCCGCACACTGGTAAGTCTCGAATTGATTTTGACGCTTGGGGGGGTTGCCGGATCGATTCCGCACATTGAGTATACGCCCGCTCTGCGGGGGTGTCAATAGGTTGCCTGAAGTCTTTATGTCCGGAGAACGTTGCGAGATCTCCGCTGCCATTCGTCTCCTAGGTTAGCAGAGCCGGGGAAGCGGATTAGCACCGTTGCTGCCCCTCGCCCAGTATTGGGAGAGCAGTTGGGGATTGTCCGCCGTAGCCTTGGCGAAGGTGGATGAGGGCCGATACTAGTCAAATACGCCAACTTCTTCTGGCCAGAGCAACGCTTTGTCCGCGGCAGTTTCATACCGGGTGCGCTGGTTGCCCCATGTCTGGAGACATCATTGGGCTGACTGGCCTTGCCACCCGGCCGTACCAGCAGCAACGTGTGGAAGGATGGCCTGCCCGGAGGGCAGAACGCCCCGCTTCCTGCTACAACAGTGACACGATGCAGGCGAAAAGCATATGGGACTGTCCTCGCGCCGAATGCCCGTCTGGCGAGGACGCGCCCGCTGCACGCCGAGTGCCCACGCTATCTCTGGCGCCCGGTACTGGACTGTCCCCGGTGGAGCGCCGCTCGCACGGAAACAGTCCTGCACCGAACCTATCCTCGGTGTAGCGCGCCCTACCAGAGGGGACAGTCCAGCGCCGGGCGCGGATGCCCCCAGAGCGGCTGACCCTGCTCCCGGCGTCGCTTCCGCCACCGGGGCGTTGTCCGCGAGGACAGTCCCAGATTCCTTCGTAAAAACCAGGGTGCACCTGTTTGCGAACAAAAGTTGAAGCCCTAGCTGAGCCGTAGCGCGCCAACTCAGGAGTTGGGATACCTTTTGCCTAGCTGTAAAAATGCGATTTTTGCCCGTATTTTTACAATAT
>DASXVL010000645.1:0-3918 GCA_036504255.1 Armatimonadota bacterium
GCGTCGGATTGTCGCCAAATTGGAGTGGCATTACACGCCCAAACATGCCAGTTGGCTCGATATGGCCGAGATTGAAATCGGTGTGTTGTCCCGGCAGTGCCTGGATCGCCGGATTCCTGATCAACAGACGCTACGGCGGGACATCGCCGCCTGGGAAACAGCGCGCAACGCGGCAAAAGCCACAATTGAATGGCGATTTACCAGTGCCAATGCGCGAATCAAGCTCTCCAGGCTCTATCCGAGCATCCCAGCGTAATCACGCTGGTCGTGTACTAGCCGGTTCTCACGCAGCCAGGCGGCGGTTTCCTCATAGCCCATCATCTCGGCCAATTCGATCACCCGTGGGCGGTCGAGCATGTTCGTGTATCCACTTTGGCGGACGGCTTCCAATCCTTCCAGCACGACGGCTGGCACCACAATCGGGTTTTTTATTTCGTACTCCTCTCATGTTCATCAGTAAGGGGAATCACCAGCCCATGCGTGAGGAATGCCGATAAAAACGTGGCAGCTTGCTCCTCCGGCCCCGTCTCGGGGATGGTGACGGTGATGCCGTATACGCGTAGCAGGCGTTCGACATGGAATTGCAGATAATACGTGAAGGCGACCTGTTCGCCGAAAACCGTTGAGCGTTTCATGGCCATGACTATTTGGAATGCCGTTCCCTCATAGATGCCATTGAGTGCCAGGAAGAGGCCATCGTAGATCATGCGGGTGGTGTAGCTGATACGCATCATCTTCTCTCCTCCCGCCACTTAACACGAGGGCTGAAGCATCTCAGCTTCAGCCCCGGTCGTCTTTTCGGCGTTCTTCGTAACTCGTGTGGGGCGTTGGCTCTTGCCCCACTTAAAGGCCGAATCGCCGGGTATCCGACTCAATAAATGCTTGCGGACGGACGCAAAACGCTTCCCATTCAATCCGAGGGCGCTGATGAGCAGCACGCGCATGTCGTAGCGCCCCGAGGCGGGATTATAAGTGCGTTTCTTCGCGCTGGCGACTTTGCTGTTGATGGCTTTGGCCAGCAGCGCCATGCA
This sequence comes from Armatimonadota bacterium, assembly GCA_036504255.1. Taxonomy (GTDB): domain Bacteria; phylum Armatimonadota; class Hebobacteria; order CAIYQO01; family CAIYQO01; genus DASXVL01. The sequence continues at coordinate 1,032 of DASXVL010000645.1, forward strand.
GAAGATGATCGCGGCACGGACTTCGCCGGCGTGTAGTGATCCCTGCCAAGCCCGCACCTCAACGGCAGATCGGACAAACCAACCGTTCAAATTGATGGCACAGTAGCGGTTATGTGTCATGCTACATAAGAGATATTATGTTGCGCCCCGTATTATGTGGCGTCGGGCCGCCGATTGAACGGCCCGACGCGTCCGACACGCCACATAACATTTCAGCGATATCGCTCCAACAACGCCAGCACCGCGTCCGAAGCCACATACCGGGCTTGGTGCGGTTCAACGATGCCACTCTGTTCCAGTGCCTTCTCTTTCATCTGCAGATCAGCCTCCACGTAATGATGGGTCGTATCCAAGTTGACGTGCCCCAGCCAGGAGCGGATGATGTTTAAGTCGACGCCGGCTTGTAGGAGATACATCGCGGCGGTATGTCTCAGTGTATGCGGAGAGATGGAGCGATCCATGAGCGATGGCATCGTCATACTGGCTTCCGCCACGGTGCGTCGGACCAGATGGGTGATGGCGAAGCGCGTAAGGCGCTGCCCCCGTCCATTGGTAAACACCGGACTTGGCATCCGCATATCGCATCCCCGCTCGGAACATACGGTGCCCAGTGCGGTCGCCACATCGGCTCCCAAGGGCGTCACCCGTTCACGGCCGCCTTTGCCACGGAGACGCACGCTGGCCTTTCCCTGGAGCGACACGTCGTTCGCGTTGACGCCGATCACCTCCGAGACGCGTGCGCCCGTCCGGGCCATGAACAATAATAGGGTATAATCCCGACGCCCCAGGAGGGTCCGTTGATCCGGGACCGCCAGCATGCCGGTCAATTCCTCACGTGTCAGGTATCCAAAGAGCGTCTTGATCGTGCGCTTGGCGGGGATCGCCAGTACGCGCTGGACGATGGCCAGCGCCGTCGGGTCCAAGTATCCGACATATTGATAAAAAGACCGCAGCGCGGCACGGCGGGCGTTGCGGGTACGGATACTGTTCTTCCGGACAGTTTCCAGGTGGTCGAGGAAGGCCAAGACCGTGTCGCGGTCGAGCTGTTTCATCGTGAGGCGTGCCGGGGTGATCTCGACGTGTTCCGCGGTAAAGACCAACAGTAACCGGAGGGCATCACTGTAAGTGCGGATGGTGGCCGGGCTGGCCTGCCGCTGTTTGATGAGCCGCTGCTCAAAAAAGCTCTCGATCATATCGGCCACGGTGGGGGTCGTCATTCCGGCACCTCCGTCGTGGCCTGCGCGAGCCAAGCGGTCTCTGCACGTTCAGCCGCCAACGCCATCAAGCGTGGCGTGGCCGTGATATAATACGCGGTGTCCGAGTAATGGGCATGGCCCAGATAGGTGGCCAGACTGGGGAGCAGCGCCTGGACATCCCGCCCTTCGGCATACCAGGTTTCTAAACGTCGCACCGCGAACGTATGCCGAAGGGAGTGTAAGGTGGGATGGGTCTCCGTCCACGAGAATCCCATCGCCGTGAGGAGCCCGCGGAAGGCCATCCCCCAGGTATGTTTCGCAAAACGGGTCCGGTCCATGGACAGGAAGAACGCCGGCGAGGCGGGATGGGGGTAGGTGACATCCCGGACGCGTGCATAGTCCTGGAGCACCGCCAACGTCGTCGGATGAACAGGAACCAGCCGCTCCTTGAAGAACTTCGCCTGCCGAATGTACAGGACGCCGGTGGTGAGGTCGACATCGGCCCGGTCCAAGCGAATCACTTCGCCTCGTCGCATGCCGGTGGTCGCGGCCAAGGCGACCATGGCATGCAAGGTCACCCGTCGGATCGAGTTGTATGCCAGCGTTTTCGCGAGATGGAGCAGTTGGGCTAACTCCTGGTCCGTGAAGATGTAGGGTGTGGGATGGTGGCGCTTGGTCGTCAAGGCCTTGGGATCGAGCACCGGGGTGTCGGGCACATACGCTGCATAGTAGCGGGAGAAGTGTTCGATGGTACTGTAGCGACTCGCCCGCTCCGCCGCCGAGATCGCCGGGTTATGCGTCACGAACGTCATGACGAGTTCCTGCGTCAATGGCCCCTGATACGCGGTCTCGCTCAGATAGCGATCAAACCAGTAGAGAATGGCCGATTGGCGTTCAAACTTCAGCCCAAGTCGTTGGCGTAAGGCCACATACTCGGTGAGGTGCTGCGCAAAGCAACTGGTGAAAGGCTTAGGCATGCGTCACCTCCGGCATCGGCAACGCGACATCGGCCAGATGGGTGACATCCACCTTCGTATAGAGTGCCGTGGTATCGATGCTGGCGTGCCCCAGCAGATCGGCGATCTCTTTGATCGGCGTGCCGTGATTCACCAGGTGGGTGGCCAAACTGAAGCGGAAGAGGTGCGCGCTCCCGGACACCGTCGTCCGCACTCCCGCGCGTTTCAGGTGTTTATACGCAATGCTCGAGACATTGACCGGTGCCTCCAACGGTCCAAACGGCGCGCGATGCCGGACGAAGACGTAGGGCGTGGCCAGGGGCGGACGCCCATGCCGCAAGAAGTCGGCGATGGCATCGCCGACTTCGTGCGGCATGGGTAATACGCGCTCTCGCCGCGACTTCGTTTGCGGTAATCGGATGAGGCCCTGATGCCAATCTATGTGCGTCAGTTCCAACGTGACGACATCGTGGTTCCGCAATCCCAAGACGGCCAGCACCAGCAGGATCGCTTTATCCCGCTTCCCGACGGTCGTCACGGCATCGACGCTGTCGATCACCGTGCGAATCTGTTGCCAGGGGAGGTGTTTCGGCACATTCGATAAGCGATACTTGGGGATCGGCGGGACAACGCGGTCCAAATCGTGGGCGATCAGTTGTTGCCAGCGGAGAAAACGCAACAGGGAGCGAGTTGACGTCGTGACCGTACTCGGCCAGGACCGGCTATCGGGGAAGA
>DASXVL010000646.1:0-7533 GCA_036504255.1 Armatimonadota bacterium
CTTGACGGCGAGGTGGCAACGGCCAATGAGGTGCAGTTGGCCGGCGCCATCGCCAAGGCCTTCGCGCCAAAAGTTGAGAACCTGATCCGCGTGCGTGCGGTCGAGAAAAAGCCCGTATTGGACCTCGAAGGCATTCAACGCTCGGTCGGGGCGGATATCAAGATCAGCTCACCCGCAGAGGGCATCCTGCTGTTAGAGGGCAAGGCGACTGCCGACCAGAAGGCGCGTCTGACGCAGATCATTCAAGCGATGGGCACAAAAATCGCGGTGGTAGACATGGTGGCCACGACGACGGCGCCACGGCAGATCATGGTGCGAGTGAAGGTCGCGGAGATCAACAAGTCCGCCTTGAGTGAACTGGGCATCGAATGGGGCGGCCTGAACGCGGAGGGCGCGCACGATCAGCCCATTCTTTTTGGCGAGTCGTCAACCGGTCCATTCAAATTGGACCAAGTGGGACCATTCCGCCGGCTGGAGGGACTCAGCGCGCGCCTGAAGGCGCTGGTGACGACGAACCGTGCCCGTATTCTCGCCGAACCGAATCTGCTGGTCGTAGAGCAGCAGAAAGCAGAGATCCTGGTGGGAGGAGAAATCCCCATTCCCGTCGTGCAGAACGGCGATAATAAGAACGGAGCAGTGAGCATTGAATGGAAGGAATTCGGGGTGAAATTGGCGCTGACCGCCAGCATTGGCGCTGATGGCCAGAGCATCAACCTGGATGTAATGCCGGAAGTCAGTAACTTGGATTTTGGCAACGCCGTCATCGTGAGCAACATCCTGCTGCCAGCCTTACAAACACGCCGCGTGCACAGCATGCTGCACATCATGGACCGCCAGACGCTGGTGATCGGCGGACTCTATCAGGTAGAGCGCTCCAACGTGCAGCGCAAAGTCCCGTTGCTGGGGGATATTCCTCTGCTGGGTAACCTGTTTAAGCGTACGGATAAGAAGGATCGTGAAACAGAATTAATGATCTTTGTCACGCCCGAAATTGTCACTGACGCCTCAATAACCGCACAGACGCAAGACGCGCTAAACAAGGTGGGAGGAACTACGAATGCCGACACCAACGCCAATAAGAAGCACTGAGATCACGCGTGTCCTGATCGCCTGCGGTGACGAAGCGGAGAGCCGGCGCATCGCCGGCATTCTGGGACAGCAGCAAAACCTGCGTGTCGTCAGCATCGCGGCGGATGGGCAGGAAGCCTGCCAGATGGCGGTGCAATTAAAGCCGGAAGTGGCTCTGCTGGACGAACAACTGGCAGAGACGGATGGCGTGTCGGCGGCAGCCACCATCTGGTTGGCTGCGCCGCAGGTGGCCACGATGCTGATGAGCGCAGAACCGAATAAAATCCTCCGGCAGGCCATGCTGGCAGGCGTGAAGGAGATACTGCACACGCCTGTCGTGAGCGGGGAACTGCTTGAGGCGCTGCAGGCCATCCAACACCTGGAGCGCCAGCGGCAAACGCAGGAGTTTGGCGCGCTGCTGGATCCGCAATTGATGCCACGCGTCATCGCAGTCTCCGGTGCCAAGGGTGGCATCGGCAAGACCACGCTGTCAACCAATTTGGCCGTCGCCTTAGCACAACAACATCCGGGCGAGGCGGTGTTAGTGGATCTGCATTCGCAATTCGGTGACACCGCCCTCATGCTCAATCTGCAGCCGAAACGCACGATGCTGGAGATGTTACCGTCCATCAACGATATCGACCTGGAATTAGTTGAGGCGCACCTGACAGAGCACAGTTCGGGACTGAAGGTGCTGGTGAGCGCCATTAATCCGCTGGAGTTGCATCTGCTCAGCGCGAAATTTTTGAGCGTGGTGCTGAATGTCTTGAAGGGGAAGTATCGCTTCATTGTCCTCGATGTGCCCGCCATACTGTACGAGGCCACCACCTACGCGTTCACGCACGCCACCGCAATCGCGTTGGTCGTCAACCTGTTTGACCTGACGAATCTGAACGACACCCGCAAACTGTATCAGATTCTGCAGGAATACTCGGTGCCTGTCGATCGCATTCACCTGGTACTCAACCGTTTGGAGCGCAGCAACCGTTTTCAGGCGACTGACATTCAGCGGACGTTCGGCAAGCTGGCCACCGCCAGCATTCCCAATGCCTCAAAAATCGCCGTATCGGCCATTAACGAGGGAGTGCCCTTTGTGTTCAGCCATCCCGAGGCGCCCATCTCCCGGAGTGTTCGGCTGCTGGCGGAACAGTTAGTCGAGGGAACACCATAACGTTTGGCCGCCGCTGGAACGCATACTGGCCCGCTTTGTAGGCAAGTTGGCCACGCCTATTCGTGGAGAGAATAACTCTTGAGGAACATACTATGGATATCTCACCGGAACATGGGCAAATGCTACTCGCGCAAGATGGCGAGTTGGCCGTCGAAGGTATGGGCGGGCTGACGCGTGATCAGCGCCTCGAATTGATCGCACGGGTGCATAGCAAGTTACTTGGGGAAATGGAATCACAAAATTTGGCCGGGCTGCCGCGCGAGCGGATGTTGGATAATATCCGCACCGCCCTGGATAAGGTCAGCGTCGAGGGTACCCCTCCCCTGACCAGCCGGGCACAAAGTCGCATCGTGCAAGAGGTCTATGATGAAGTCAGTGGTTTTGGCCCCATCCAGCCCTTAGTGGAGGATGCGACCTTTACGGAAATTATGGTCAATGGACCGCATCAGGTCTATGTAGAGCGTGATGGGCTCCTCTTTCTGACCGATATCAAATTTCGTGATGAAGCGCATGTGCTGCGCATTATTGATCGCATCGTGACGCCGCTTGGACGCCGCATCGATGAAGCCAGTCCCATGGTGGATGCCCGCTTGAGCGATGGTTCCCGTGTCAACGCCATCATTCCACCGCTGTCACTCGTCGGACCCTGCCTCAACATCCGCAAGTTTTCGCGTGTGCCCTACACCGCGGACGACCTCGTCCGCTTTGCCACCCTCACCCAGCCAATGGTCTCCTTTCTGACCGCGTGCGTGGTCGGACGACTCAATATGATGGTCTCGGGGGGTACCGGCAGTGGCAAAACGACGACGCTCAATGTGCTCTCCTCTTTCATCCCGCAAAGTGATCGTATCGTCACGATTGAAGACGCCGCGGAATTACATCTGCTGCAGGAGCATATTGTCCGGTTGGAAACCCGGCCCCCGAATCTGGAGGGCCAGGGCGAGATTACCATTCGCATGTTGATGCGCAATACGCTGCGCATGCGCCCGGATCGCATCATCATCGGCGAGGTGCGTGGCGCCGAGGCGCTGGACATGCTGCAAGCCATGAATACGGGCCATGACGGCTCGCTAAGCACCGCCCATACCAATAGCCCACGCGATACCCTGGCGCGGTTGGAGACGATGGTGTTGATGGCCGGGTTACACCTGCCTTCGCGGACGATTCGGGAACAGATTTCCTCAGCGATGAACCTGATCGTCCACCAACAGCGCTTCAGCGATGGCGTGCGCAGAATCACGCATATCTCCGAAATCCAGGGGATGGAGGGGGATGTAATTGTGCTCCAGGACATCTTTGTGTTCCGCCAGTATGGCGTAGACAAGGATGGCAAGGTCATTGGCGAGCACGTCGCCACCGGGCTGCGCCCCAAGTTTTTACCCTTGCTGGAGAGTAAAGGCATTTTCCTGCCCAACGACATCTTCACGCCGCGAGGAGAACGAAAATGAATGCATGGAGCATTTCGGCGCTCGCCTTTGTCGGCGCCTCAGCGCTGACCGGGGCAATTCTGCAGTTGCTGAATGAAGCCGACTACCGGCGGGTGGAAAAACGCATACAAAGAATTACCCAAGATACGTTGAGCACGCATGAGGGGCTGCGCCAGGTTGAACGACAAGAGCACTCGTCCGCATTGGCGCAGCTGGGCGGGTATACTACGCTGCGCGGCTTACTGGAACGGGCAGGCCTGAACTGGCAACCGGGTGAGTTCATGGTCTTCTGGCTGAGCGGTGCATTCGCCCTGGCGATCGCAGGCTGGCTGCTCTGGGGACCGCTTGCCGCAGTGGCCGGCATCGCGTTGGTGTTCATCGGCGGTTGGATCACCCTACTAGAACTGCAACACCGGCGGCTCCGTCAATTCGAGAAGAATTTTCCGGACGCCCTCATGCTGATTGCCTCTTCCCTGCGCTCAGGCTACGGGCTACTGCGCTCAATACAGGCCATCCGCGATGAGATGAAGCCACCGATATCGACTGAATTCGGCAAAGTGTTTGATGAAACGGCCTTAGGCTTTAGCATACAAGAAGGGTTGCTGCACTTGTCGCAACGTGTGCCGTTGCCTGACCTGGGTATCGCCGTCACCGGCATGCTCATCCATTTGGATGTCGGTGGCAACCTGGCGGAAGTGATTGAAATTGTCGCGGCGACGATTCGTGAGCGACAGCGCATCCGCGCGGAGGTGACGACCCTGACGGCAGAAGGACGGCTCTCCGGAGTCATTCTCTTTTTGCTCCCGATTGTCATGGCGTTTGTCCTCTCGCTGCTCAATCCTTCCTACATGTCCGCCCTCACGCATACATCCTTTGGGCACATACTCATCTTTTGTGCAGCAACGCTCCAGTGTCTTGGTGGGCTGGTCATCATGCGCATGATCAGAATAGATTTCTAATACCATTTGTGTTGCGCACGCCCCACTGCGGGCCGAGTTCGACGCAAGCGGTAGCAGTATCGGTTTGCACTGTCGGTGTCCGAGGATCGTGTCCAAATCGCGTCGCGGCGTTCGTGACAGGGTTTGCGAGAAAGGTCTACCACGATGGCATTGCTCATTAGCGCGTTGATATTTCTGTTCGTCGTCATTCTGGCGAGTCTCCTCCTGCGGCCATGGCTTGCCGTGTCGCACAAGAGGATTGACCATTACCTGATCTCTCCGTCTCTGCAGGCGTGGGATACACGTGGGGATGCGCGGCCCTCCTTCACCGACCGGGTATTGTTACCAGCGTTACGCACACTGGGGCAGGCCCTCATGGGGATTACGCCTAGCGGCGTCCTGGCGAAAATTCGGCAAAAGCTCGATATGGCGGGAAACCCGCGCCATTTTGGGGCCGTTGAGTATCTTGGCACCAAGGTGCTCTCGGTCGCTCTGGTCATTCCCCTGGGGCTGCTGGGGCTCCGCTACGTGCCGCTTCCCGGAATCATTATCTGGGTTGCCATCGGCGTGGTCATTGGGGTCGGGATCTGGTTACCGGATATCATACTCCAGCGGATCATTGAGACACGGCAAAACACCATCCGTCGTACCCTGCCTGACGCGCTGGATCTACTCGTCGTCAGCGTAGAAGCCGGGATCGGTTTTGATGGGGCCGTACAGAAGGTCGTGGAAAAAACCGCCGGTCCGCTGAAGACGGAACTGGCGCGAGTACTCGAGCAAATTCGACTGGGGAAATCGCGGTCGGAGGCGCTGCATGACATGGGACGGCGTACCGATGTGTCAGACCTGATCTCCTTTGTGGCAGCGATAACGCAGGCAGACATACTCGGGATCAGCATCGCAAAGTTGCTGCGCACCCAGGCCAACACCGCGCGTGAACGCCGTGCACAACGCGCCCGCGATACGGCGTCCCAATTGCCGGTCAAACTGCTCTTCCCGCTGGTGTTCTTTATTTTCCCCTCGCTGTTCGTGGTGATACTCGGCCCGGGGTTGGTGCGTTTCGCTGAACTGATCAAGGTACTGAACAATTGAACCGCCACGTAACCATGGGCCAGCCGGCTTGAGGCGGTCTTCTCCATCTGGGGCCTTCAGGCTGGAGTCTTTTGGTGGAGAAGCAGGCTGAAAGCCCAATGCCATTCAAATAAGCCAACTTCTTCTTTTTGTAAGAGAAACGCTTTGGCCTATACTGCCCCGTACCTGCAAACCGTGGGTGCGCTGTCCAGTACTGCGTGCGTCTTTCGCTGTAGGGGACGCCTGTTGGGGCGGCCCGTGGTAGTGTTTTGGTATTCCGTGGTCGCGTGAACGGCACGGTGCGTCGCCTGGACTCACCCCGTCCTCCTCACGCCGCACGGCGGCAGTCGCGGGACGTGCGGGCCGCCACGGCGGGCGGCCCCTGGGAGCGAGAGTGGTTGCTTATGAGGGTTCGCGCAAAGCGAGTTCCGCTCTCCGGAGGGCAGGAAAAAGAACAGGGCCCTAGCCCGGCTATCCCCGGCAGGACACCACAGCCATCGTGACTCGCTGCTCCCCGAAGCGAACTTATGTTCGCTGCTAGTGCATATGCGAGCACGCACCGCCGCAGCAGCCGGGCGCGCCGCCGCTTTCGTCGGCGCAGCGGTCGGCAAATTCGCAGGAGGGGCCGGCGTTGCTCACGCGGCTGTTGCAGGCGGAGACTTTCTTTTGCGCCTGTTGCGCACCGCACTTCGGGCAGTTCAAGCCTTGACCGGTGCTGCCCATGGGCACCAATTCTTCAAAAATCGTCTGGCAGGCGGCGCATTGGAATTCATAGAGCGGCATGTTAGTTTTCTCCGTAGCCGACGCCCTGGCGTTCGCTCTCATAGACGATGACTTCGAGAATGCGCACGCGGCGTCGTAAATCATCCGTGGTCAACAAAGCGTCGCCGAGGGCGTAGTAGAGTACGCGCGCGATCTCTTCGCTGGTCGGATTGGTGGTGGTGGCGAAAGTCGGGAGGTCGTTGAGGTTGGCATGATCGAACGGTGCCAATACCTGCGCGAGCGCACGCTTGACCTCCGTGTAATCGATGAGCATCCCCAGATCGTCTAGCTCTTCGCCCGCCAGGCGGACCACGATGCGATAGTTATGGCCGTGGAGGCGACAGCAGGGGCCCGGGTAGTTACGAATAGCGTGGGCGGCGCTAAATTGATCTTCAACGGTCATGCGAAACATAGGTGTTCTCCCAAGTTATTGTACCAGAATTCCGCCCGCGCCGACAGGTTACGGGGCGTCGAGCGCGTAGTAGAGTTCGGGGAGCGGGGCGCCGTCGGGACTTTTGAGGCGCATGTAGAAGCCCCAACTGCCCGTCATCTGGTCCACCTTCACCAGCAGGCGGTTCCACCCGGCTTTCAGGGCGATGGGGGTGGTGTTTTGATTCGGGTCCGGCGCACGGCGCACGTGCAGGCTCTGCAGCAATTCGCCATTGAGCCAGAGGCGAATGCCGTCATCGGAACCGTAGACGAGGTTGCAGTTGAGGTCATTCGGCGCGAGGATATAGACGTGCGCGTAGGCGAGGACGTGCTGGTTCGGGCTGCACGTGGCCGCCAGGTCGAGGTAGTTATTCTCGCCATAGGCGCTTTTCCAACGCAGTTGTTCGCAACTGACGTTGTGCGACGGGGTCACCGTCGCCTCGGGAATTTGCGATTTCTCCAGGCCGGTGTCATCCGTATCCGGGAAGGGACCGAGCACGAGCCAATGGCGCAAGCGTCCGTCAGGAATCTTGGCCGGGCCGATGATAACCGGCGCTTCCCACACTTCAGCGCTATCCGGGTGGCTGGCGCGCACCAGGTACGACCCCGGCTTATTACTCGCCATGAAGAGGCCGGTCGGGGTGATCTCCCCCCCGGTCGCTTCCCA
>DASXVL010000647.1:0-2515 GCA_036504255.1 Armatimonadota bacterium
CAGCCTTGGCGGCTTTCTCCGCCGCTTCAGCGGCGGCCTTCACCTGCACCGGGTCAAAGACGTTGACCGTCATCGTGGCGCGGGTGTCGCCCATCAACTGCACATCCACGCTATGTTCGCCGACCATGCGGATTGGCTCGCGCAAGTGAATCTTGCGGCGGTCCACCGCCACGGCGTACTGCTGCTGCAGCGCCTGCGCAATGTCGGAGGTCGTCACGGAGCCGTACAGCTTGCCGGTATCACCAGCACGCCCTTCGATGGTCAGGACTTTGCCGGTGATCTGCGCGGCCATACCTTGTGCGGCGACGATCAGGCGGAGGCGCTTGCGCTCCAGACGGTTCTTGTGGTGTTCCATTTCCTTCACGCTGGCGGTATTCGCATACACAGCCAACTTGCGGGGAACGAGGAAGTTACGTGCATAGCCCGGAGCTACATCAACAATTTTGCCGGGCTCGCCGAGTCCGGGGACCTCATCGGTCAGAATAATTTTCATTCGGTGTTTCCCTTCTGCCACCCCACGAAGCGTTTACTCCGCGTAGGGCATGCCGGGCAAGCCACCCTGGTACACGATTTTCCATGCGCCATCCTCGCGAATGAGATGGAAACCGTGGGTCGCCGGATCATCAAGCTGTCGTACATCGACCATTGCTGTCTGCTCGGTAATGGTGGCCTTGGCCGACTTGAGATCAAACGAGGGCATCCCCTGCTTGCCTTGCTGTTCGAAGCGCGCCATGGTGTGTTTCCGTTGCGAACTTCGCGACAGCAGCGCGTACGCCGTGCTATACTTCCCATCTTGCAGCGCCGTCAAATAGTCAGTGACCGTAGAAACGGCTTCCTGAGCGGCATCGACGACAGGTGGCTGCGCCGGTTGTTGAACCGACGGCGCCGGGGGCGTTTCCGGTTGGAACGAAGAGGTCCACTTACGGCAACCTCCCGTCACCACCATTACCACCACCCCGACAAGAACGAGGAGCATACGCAACAGCGACGTGGGCGTTATCATTTTTGACCGGGCTAGTCTAGCAAATCGTCTCATAGTCTGTCAAGCTCACCGAAAAGGATAATACGGTTGTTCCCGCCGCGCTACCGGTCTAATCCTACTCGCTGGCCAAGAAAAGCGACAGGGGGGCGGCCACTGTCTCGGCAGGCCATCCGTTGCTGACAATGCATTGGGTGTTGTTGCTCGATTGTCGAGTGTTTACCTTGCCGTGATCTGCTATTCATCGCCCTGTAATAGCCTTCGCGTATTATGGCCAACGGTGAATCATCACGCGCGGAAGGCTATCATGAAAGCTGTCATTGCTGCCCTGGCCGTCCTGTTGTTGCTCGCGATGCTCTCCGGGTGCCATCACGGGTCCGGTGCTCGCCCCAGCGTTACATCTCCCCCGCTGCAACGCCCGCCGTTGCCGGTAGGTGGTCTTCGCGGCATATACCTGAGTGGATGGGCCGCAGGGTCACCGCGATTATTGGCGAAGAACGTGGCGCTCATCGATCGTACGACGCTCAACGCCATGGTGATTGATGTGAAGGACGCTGGACGTGTGAGCTATGCGGTCAATGTACCGTTAGCACGCGAGATCGGCGCCAATCGTCAGATGATTCGCGATATCGACGGTGTCATCGCGAGCTTGCGTGCACATCAGATCTTCCCCATCGCGCGCATCGCCTGCTTTCGCGATACGCGGCTCGCCGTTGCCCACCCGGAACTGGCCATCTGCACCCGCGCCGGCAAAGTCTGGCGCGACACGTCCGGCCATGCGTGGCTGAATCCGTACGACCGGCGCTGCTGGGATTACAATGTAGATCTGGCGCTCGATGCGGCGACACATGGATTTCAGGAGATTCAGTTCGATTACGTACGTTTCCCCAGTGAAGGGCTGACGCAGGATTTGCGTTATGCCGGTCGCCCGCACGGCGCGACGCGGCCGGAGCAAATTGCCGCATTTGTGCGCTATGCGCGACAAAAACTCAACCCGCGTGGGGTGTATGTCAGCGTCGATGTTTTTGGCCTCTCCAGCAAGGCGAATGCCCGGTATCCGGATATGGGCATCGGCCAGACGCCGACCAATATTGTCGCCGAGGTGGATACGCTGTGCCCGATGGTCTACCCGTCGCACTATCGACGCGGCCAGTACAATATCGCCGACCCCAACCGTGCGCCCTACGCCACCGTGCTGCGCTCCGTCAGCGATGCGCTGAAGGTGGTCCGCCGGTACCCGACGTGCCAACTGCGTCCCTGGCTGCAGGACTTTTCTCTCCATGGTGTCCGCTATGGCCCGGCGCAAGTGAAAGCGCAGATCGCCGCCCTTGATACGCTCGGCATCCACCAATACCTGCTGTGGAATGCACACTGCACCTATTCCGAAGCGGCGTTGACCAAGCAGTAACTGTAGCGGCCAAGCTGGCATCGCGCTCGTAACAATGGCTGTTTATGCGCGAGGCACCCGCGGCAGGAACCGCAGCACTCCCAAGCGAACCAAAAAAACAGAGGATTCGAGAGTGTCTCTGGTGGAGG
>DASXVL010000648.1:0-13726 GCA_036504255.1 Armatimonadota bacterium
GGGCACGGGCGCGGGACGATCCTTTGCCGATGCCATCTTGTACCGCGATCAGCGCAGCGGGCCGGTCAAACCGTTCGACCAGGCGCGAGGCAACGATGCCGATCACGCCGGGGTGCCAGTTCGGTGAGGCCAATACCAGAATTTTTTCTCGGGTGAGGTCATGCTCCGCCACCATGGTCAGCGCCTCGTCCAGCGTGCGCGCTTCCTCTTCCTGACGGTCAGTGTTATGTGCGCACAGTTGCGCGGCAAGCGTGTCCGCCTCCGCCCGATCACTCGTGAGCAGCAGGCGCAACGCATCGGACGCGTGCGCCACGCGACCGGCGGCGTTCAAGCGCGGGGCAATCTGATAGCCGACATCGACGCAGGTGGCGCGTTCACGCACGCCCACCGCCGTCAACAGGGCCGCCAGCCCGACTTTTTTATTGATCGGCGTCATGAGGGGAAGGCCGTGACGCACCAGGATACGGTTTTCGCCGGTGAGGGGGGCGACGTCCGCCACCGTGCCCATCGCCACCAGGTCGAGAAACTTTGCGGTGGTATGTAAGGGTATTCCGCGCGCGTCGCACACCGCGCGCAGCAGCGAAAACGCCACGCCCACCCCGGCGAGTTCGCGGTAGGGGTAGACGCTGTCAGCGCGCTTGGCATCCACCACCGCCAGCGCGGGCGGCAGCACGTCGCCCGGCTCATGGTGGTCGGTGACGATCATGCGCAACCCGATCGCTTGCGCGTGCGCAAGCTGCTCGACCGCGGTAATCCCGTTATCGACGGTGATGCCCAGCGCCACGCCGTCGGCGTGCGCCTGGTCAAGCGACGCCACGTTCAGCCCATAGCCATCGTCGATGCGGTGCGGCAGGTACCAATCGACATGCCCGCCCAGCGCGCTCAACGCGCGCACCAGCACTGCCGTCGCGGTAATTCCGTCCACGTCATAATCCCCGAAGACGCGTATCAGCCCGCCCGTTGCTATGGCTTCCTGCACCGCAGCCACCGCGGCCGGCATATCGGGCAGCAAGAGCGGGTCATGCAAACTGCTCAGCGGCGCGTCGAGAAAGGTCTGCATGTCCGCGGCGCTATGGATGCCGCGCGCGGCCAGCACCTGCGCGAGCGCCGGGTGGATATTGCCGGGGAGATCGTCGGCGGGGGGGACCAGTTGCCAACGCGTATTGGTGAGGCTACATCGCTCGGGAGCCGGCGAGTTGGGTTCAACATGAAAGATGGCCATGATAGTCCTTGTATTATACTCGCTGGCGTCACCGCCGTGAAGGTATGCGACAGGCTGGGGGGCTCTTCTTCCCCTTGGGCAGGCCGCAAGTCCTTAGCACAGTTTGGAAGGGTTCGAGCGCAGCGAGTCCCGCCGTTCTCATCCCTATCAATCCGCTTACGCCACCGCTTCGTCCACCAGGGGCGTAGCCGGTCCGTGATTAATCACTGTCCGCTTCCACCGCCCGGAGAAGTAATACCACAAGCTGAAGAGCATGGAGACGGTGAAACTGATCACCATGGCGTACCAGATGCCCGTCACGGAATGCAGCCGATATGACAGGAATGCCGCCAGGGGCAAGCGCACTACCCAAAGCCCCAGCAGCGTCATGAGCGCGGCCACAAAGGTATGCCCGGCGCCGTTGGTGATGCCGAGGCACACAAACATCACCGCGATAATCACGTAGCTGAAGCCGACGATGTGCAGGTATTCGACGCCGATGCGGAATGCCTCCGGGTGCATCTGCGGTTGAATAAAAATGCGCATGACCACGTGCGCATAGTGGACGGCGAGGCCGGAGCACACGAGGGTTATGCCGCCGCTTAACAACAGGCCCCACCAGAAGATTTCGCGGATGCGTTCATAGCGCCCGGCGCCGATATTCTGCCCCGCCAGGGACGAAATGGCCATGCTGAACGACATGGCGACGAAGAAGGCGAGCATATCGATTTGCGAGGCCGCCCCGAAGGCCGCCGTCGCGTTTTCATGGAAGCCATTGACGATGAATAAAATACCCGCCGACCCCACGGACACCAATAATTGCTGCGCCGCGGACGGCAGCCCGATCACCAGGATCATCTTGCTGATCGCCCGATCAACGCGCAAATGTCCCCAGTCCGGGGCGACCACGTGATTCTTGCGCTGCAAATAGATAAAAAACGTCACGATGCCGATGGTTTGCGCGATCAGCATGGCCACCGCCGTCCCGTTCAGCCCCAGCTTGGGGAAACCGAACCACCCCAGCATCAACAGCGGATCCAGGATCGCCGTCAGGATGACCCCTGCGCCCTGGAAGATGAGCGGCGTCAGCGAATCGCCCACGCCGCGCAGCAGAAACGTCGTCAGAATGGCCATGAAGACCAGCGGGAAGGAGCACAGGAAAAGGCGCATGTAACTGATGGCCAACGGAAAGGCATGCTCCGGCGTATTGACCGCCTTCAACAGGGGCACCGCCAGAAATTGTCCCAGGATGAGCAGGATAATGCTCAGCGCGCCGATGACGACGACCGCGCTCTGCACCACGCGGCGCACCCCATCCCAATTGCACGCGCCGACGAACTGCGAGACGAGGATGCTACTGCCGAGCGTGATGCCGTTGGCAATAGCGATGAGAATAAACGACACCTGCATGGTGACAGTAATCGCCGCCAGCGCGTCCGCCCCCAGGTATTGCCCTACCCAGAAGCGATTGACGATGGAATAGCCGGCCTGGATCATATTGCCCAGCAACAACGGCCAGCAAAACGCCAGCAATAAACGGGGAATACTGCCCTGGGTGAGGTCACGTCCATGTTCCTGGCGGGGAGTTTCTTGCGAATCAGTTTGTGCTTCAGTCATGACAGAGGTGATTGTAGCGGAAACGGGCGTTTTCGTCGAATCACGCGCCCGCGCGATCACTTGACGCCCGCAGCGAAACCCTTTACGCTTGAGGCATGCTGGCAAAACGTGTTATCCCCTGCCTGGACGTGAAGAATGGGCGGGTGGTCAAAGGTACCAAATTTCTCGATCTGCGCGACGCCGGGGATCCGGTGGAATTGGCCGCGTTCTACGACCGCGAGAAAGCCGATGAACTGGTATTTCTCGACATCACCGCGTCGCACGAACGCCGCGCCACCATCCTGGACATCGCCGCGCGCACCTCGGAAGAAGTGTTTATCCCCTACTGCGTGGGGGGAGGCATCGTCTCGGTGGACGATTTTCGTGACCTGCTCAAAGCCGGCGCGGATAAGATTTCCATCAATACCGCCGCCGTGAAACGCCCCGAGCTGATTTCGGAAGCGGCGGAACGCTTCGGCAGCCAGTGCGTGGTAGTCGCCATCGATGGCCGTAAACACCCGGAGGGCTGGTGGGAAGTCTACCTGCACGGCGGGCGCACCCCCACCGGGCGCAACGTGGTGGAGTGGGCGGAAGAGGCGGAGCAGCGCGGCGCGGGCGAGATCCTGCTCACCAGCATGGACGCCGACGGCACGAAAGCGGGTTTTGATATCCCGCAGACGCGCGCCGTCGCCGAAGCCGTGAGCATCCCGGTCATCGCCTCCGGCGGTGCCGGGCATCCGGAACACCTTTACCAGGCGCTCACCGAGGGCAAAGCCGATGCCGCGCTCATCGCCAGCATCACGCACTTCGGCGAATACACCATCGCCCAATTGAAAGACTACCTGCGCGAACGCGGCGTCGCCGTGCGCTGATATTCCCTTCAAATCAAGAAGACGGGAATATGTACGCACTGCGGTAACGTTGTGTGTTCCGCAGGGATGCGGAACCGAGCCCTGAAGGGGCGGAAAGCTGCTAGCCAGGGCGCGGCAGGAGGCCGCCCCTGGTCAAGGCGCCCCGAATTCACGCCGACAGGACGTCGGCGCAACTCTCGCAGGAAGCGATGAAGTAGGGTGACCGATTTTAGTAAAAACGGTCATGTTGCCGGTGTTCGCTTCCTGCGACCGCTACGCCGACGTCCTGTCGGCGTGGAGGTTTGGATGGCCTTGTTCCAGGGGTGGCCTCCTGCCGCACCCTGGCTAGTGGCTTTTCGCCACTTCGTGGCTCTTTTCCGCATCCTTGCGGAAAAAATGCTTTGTGCAGATATTTATCCTGCTTGGTTATCTAGCCGGATATTAGGATATTCACCCATGGCTCGCTGGCTCAACATTAATACCACGCTTGGCATTGATCTCGGCACCGCCAATCTCCGTGTCTACCAGCAGGGGAAAGGGTTGGTGCTGCGTGAGCCGTCCATGGTGGCGGTCACACGCAGTGAGGGGAAACTTATTGCCATTGGCGAGGAAGCGTACCAGATGCTCGGGCGCACCCCCGGCAACATCCAGGCCGTCAGCCCGCTGAAGGAAGGCGTCATCGCCAATTACAGCGTCGCCGCCGCCTTGCTGCGCCACGTGCTCGATCGCCTGTGCGGCCGCGGGCGCATGGTGCACCCGGAAGTCGCCATCAACGTGCCCTGCGGCGCCACCAGCGTCGAGCGCCGCGCCGTGCTCGACGTCGCGCATGAGGCCGGGGCGCGCCTGGTGCACCCCTTGCTCACCCCCGTCGCCGCCGCCATCGGCGCGGGTCTGCCCGTCACCGCGCCCCAAGGCAGCCTGGTGGTGGATCTCGGCGCGGGCACCACGGATATCGCCGTCATCTCCCTGGGTGGCATGGTCACCGGCGGCGCTGCCCGTATCGGCGGCCTGCATCTTGATGAGATGATCATTCGCCACCTGCGCCGCGAGTATAACCTCATGATCGGCGAGCGCATGGCGGAAGAGATCAAGATCGCCGTCGGTTCCGCCGCGCCGCTCGACGAGGAGCGCGTGATGGAAGTGCGCGGGCGTGACCTGCGCGACGGGCTGCCCTGCACCGTGCAAGTCGGGTCCGTGGAAGTCCGCGAAGCGCTGCTCGAACCGCTCACCGCCATGGCCGACAAGATTTGCCAGGTACTTGAACAAACGCCACCCGAACTCTCCGCCGATATTATGGAGCGCGGCATGGTGCTCACCGGCGGCGGCGCGTTGCTGCGCGGCATCGACCGTTTCATCGCCCAGCGTACCAACGCTCCGGCGCGCGTGGCGGAAGACCCCCTCGCCTGTGTCGCGCTCGGCGCCGGGCAGTACCTGGCCTCGCTACGCCGCCAGCAAGGCGGGTGGCAGCCAGCCGCCCCTGCCGTCACCGGAGGACCGTATGATCGCGCCAAATGACGCCATGCCGCCGACCGCCGAACCCATGAGCACCCCCGGTGCGCTGGCGCGCGCGCTCGGCCTTGCCGCCGCCCTCTATCTCGGCTACGCCGTGGGCATCACCACGCTGAACGCCTACGCGCCACCGCTGCCCCCCGTGTTATGGGCGGTCATCGGCGCGCTCTCGACGCTGGCTTACCTGTTCGTGGTCGTGTATGCCATCGGACTGCTCGCGCGTCCGCGCATGTCCGTCCGGCTGGAAGCGCTTATCGGCGCCTGTGCGCTCCTCCTCTTTTTGACGTTGAACCCCATGGTGTGGGAAGCGGTGCGCCTCATTCGCACGGGGACGAGCTTTTGGGAACTCTTTGCCCAGCTCACCAGCCCGGCCAGCAACAGCTTCTTCGACATCGTCACGCCCTTTTTCCTCATCCTCACCGGCACATTTTTTGGCCGACTGATCGCGCGCATCGTGCGCGAACGCGCCCTACTCGTGCCCGTCGCGCTCATCGCCGGGCTGGTGGATTTCTGGGGGGTCTACTGGGGGCCGGTGAGCATCATGAGCGAGCAGGCGCCCAGTGCGGTGAGTGGCCTTGGCTCCGCCGCCACGGTGGCGGCCAGCGTGCCCACCGCCGCCATGCAACAACTATCCGGTCCCATGGCCATGCTGGCGCACTTCGCCCCGCCCGAGAGCATCGGCATCGGCGACTTCGTCTTTCTCGCGTTTTTCCTCGCCTGCGCCTGTCGCCTCGGCTACTCCGCACGGCGGTTTATGTGGGGTATCTTCATCGGCCTGCTGCTCGCCTCCGCGATCATGGCGGCCGAGGGTCAAACGTTCTGGGGCTACAAGGTCGAGATCTCCTACCTGCCCGGCCTGGTCTTTATCTGCGGCGGCATCTTGCTGGCCAATCTGCGCGCCTGGCGCCTGACGCGTCAGGAATGGGCGATGACCGGGGCGCTGGTGGCCATCCTCGCCACGTTTATCGGCATTGCCGTCGCGCGGACGGAGATGGCGAAGCCGCAGATGACGCAGACGCAATACACCCTCGCCGCGCTCGATGCCCCGGCGCTCGCCCGCGAAACGCTCGCCCGTGTCGCCACGCGTCACGACGGGGTGACGGTCATCCCCGTTGCCGGCGACTTTATGTACATCCTGTCGGATGGCGCGCCCCAACTGGCAAAATGGGTCATCCTCGCCCTCGCGCGTCCGGCACGCCCCACGCTGCGCAACACCAGCGAATACTTCATCATCGGAGAGGCGCTGCCCGCGGGGAAAGGTTGGCAGGTCGCCCAGCAATCATCCATTCCGCCGAAGAGCGCACTCGGCGTGCTGCGCAAAGTGGCACAGGGTGATGAGCGCACGCTGCTCGCCGGCGCGCGCGGCATCCCCACCTTCGCCCTCCTCGCGCACGTGGACGACTACGCGCGCCGTGCCCACGGGCAAAAAGTCATGGTTATCCGCCTGCTGCCCGACCATGCGCTGCTGCTCGCCGGTACCGGCAAGACGCTGGCGACGTTGCCCTACCCGCGCTAAGCCGTCACCCGCATTCACCCCTGCAACGCCTGCTCGATGCGCTCTGCCACGATGCGTGCGGTTTCCAGGCGGGCGTAATGCTTGTCTTCGGCGGCGATGAGGTGCCAGGGGGCGGCGTTGCAATCGGTGCGGGCGAACATCTCTTCCGCCGCTTCCACGTACTCATCCCACTTCTCGCGGTTGCGCCAGTCTTCTGGGGTGATTTTCCAGGATTTATACGGGTTGTGTTCGCGCTCCTTGAACCGTTTTTCCTGCTCATGCTTGCTGATGTGCATCCAGAATTTTATGAGCACCGTACCCTCGTCCACCAGTAACCGCTCGAAATCGCAGATTTCCTGGTAGGCGCGCGTCCACACCGGTTTTTTGGCGAATTTTTCCACCCGCTCTACCAGTACGCGGCCATACCAACTGCGGTCGAAGATGGCGATTTCTCCGTAGACCGGGAGTTTGAGCCAAAAGCGCCAGAGGAAGTGGTGTGCGCGCTCCACCTCCGTCGGCGCGGCCACCGGCCAGACGTGGCAACCGCGCGGGTCGAGCTTCTCCGTGATGCGCATGATGCTCCCGCCCTTGCCGCTGGCGTCCCAGCCCTCGTACATGATGACCACGGGACGCTCGGCCTTGCGCAACGCCTGCTGCTGCATAAGCAAACGTAACTGTATTTTCGGCAGCTCTTTTTCGTAGCTGTCGTGGTCTACGGACAGCGACAGATTGATTTGCTCCAGCATAGGACATACTCCCTCAGATAATGTAATTTCTATACTTTTCGCTGAAGGCGTTGATTTGTCAAGGGGACCGGGCAAGCGCCGCGTGGATTCACGCGACAAATCGGCGAAGGAGGAGGCATTTCATGGCACGATGGTTCGTCATTATTTTCGCGGCGACCCTCGCCTTCCCGGCGTTGGCGGTCGTGCTGCGTCACGACAATACCGTCACGGTAGCCAAAAGCGAGGTGATCGCCGATGACCTGGTGGTCTCCGGCGGCACGCTGCTCATGCAAGGGACCGTCACCGGTGACCTCGTCGTCGCCGCCGGTACCGTCGAGGTGGACGGCCTCGTGCGCGGCGACCTCATCGTGGCCGGCGGCAATGTCACCGTGCGCGGCACGGTGGGCGGTAGTCTCTACCTGGCGGGCGGCAATATCGGGCTTGCGGCCAAAGTCGGGCGGAACGCCTTGATCACCGGCGGCACGTTACGCCTGGAGAACGGCGCCACGGTTGGGCGTGACCTCGCCGTTTCCGGCGGTAATGTCACCATCGCCGGCAAGATCAGTCGCGACCTGAACGCCAGCACGGGCACGTTGGTGCTCACCGACACCGCGCGTGTCGGTCGCAACCTGCAGGCCTGGACGCGCAACCCGAACATCGCCGCCGGTGCGGTGATTGTAGGCACGCGCAGCGTTGGGCAACCGGCGCCCCGCGGACGTCATCATCGCCTGGGGTGGATCGGCTGGGCCTTTTGGCGCGTGATGATGGGCCTTGCCCTGTTCATCGCTGGCCTGGTCTTTATCGCCGTCGCCCCGCGGTTTACCGAGGAAACACAGCTCACCCTGCGTGCGCACCCGTGGGCCAGCCTGCTGACCGGGCTCATCATCCTTATTGTGACGCCCCTCGCCGTGCTCATTGTCATGGCGACCGTCATCGGCATCCCATTGGCGCTCATCGCCCTGTGGATCTATGGCACCGCGCTGTTTTTGAGTCCGATTGTGCTCGCCATTTTCGTGGGACGGGCCATATTGCGTCGTCGCACCGATGCGCTCTACCTGTCCCTGCTCATCGGCGTCGTCCTCTTTATTTTAGTACGGCTCATCCCTATATTGGGTGGCCTGGTCGCCTTCATCGCGCTGCTGCTCGGCCTGGGCGCGTTCTTCCTCACCTGGCAGGCGCGCTCCACTCACCCGTTGTATCCGCCGGTACCACCGGTCGAATCACAGCCGAGCGAAACGCCGGCACGCTGAGCGAGAGGCATAGCACAAGGATGTCTGTCTCCCCTGCGGGCGCACAGCCTGTAGGGGAGACCTTTGTAACAAGAGTTGCAGCCCCGGTATAGCAGGTCACCCCCGTTTCGCTTGGAGGGTGGTAACGAAGTATGCTACAATACTCAGGGGTTGAGACTTCCCCCGGGAAAGATATATGCCACCATTGAATGCAATCGAGACGCTGCTGCTCGCGGTGATACTAGCCTTTTTCGCCACCTTCCTCACCGCGCCGCCGGTCATTAGCCTGCTGCGCCGCAAAAAACTCGGTCAGCAAATCCGCGAGGATGGACCACAGCGCCATTTAACGAAAGCGGGCACGCCCACTATGGGCGGTGTCATCATTATGGGCGGCGTCATCCTCGGCACAGTCGTTTCCTGGGTGTTCGCACCCGCGCAGTTTCGCTGTGGGGCGCTGCTCCTCGGACTGACTGTCTTTGTGGCGGCCATCGGCTCCATCGACGACTGGGGAAAAATTCGCCGTGGGCGCTCACTCGGGTTACGCGCGCGGGAAAAACTCATCCTGCAATTTCTCGCCGCCGGGCTCTTCGTTGCCGGGCTGCTCTATCTGTGCCATAACGGTACCACCATCGGCATGCCCTTTGTCGGCAGCGTCAACCTCGGCTGGGCGTACTGGCCGGTGGCCATGCTTTTCATTGCTGCGATGAGCAACGCCGTGAACCTGACCGATGGGCTCGATGGGCTGGCCACGGGCACCACCGTGGCGGCGACCGCCGCGCTGGCCATCCTCGCCTGGGGCGCGCACGACACGCTGGCCAATGGCCCTGCCGTGGCGACCATTCTCGCCTGCCTGGGTGCGGCCTGTCTGGCCTTTCTCTGGTATAATCGCCACCCGGCGAAGATTTTCATGGGCGATACCGGCTCGCTGGCCATTGGCGCAGCGCTCGCTGGCGCTGCGCTCATGCTCAAACAGGAATTGGCCCTGCTCATCATCGGCCTGGTGTTCATCATCGAGATGGGCTCGGTCATCATCCAGGTGATCTCCTTCAAAACCACCGGTAAACGCGTCTTTCGCATGAGCCCCTTCCACCATCATCTCGAACTCGGCGGCTGGAGTGAGCCCGCGATAGTCACCCGCGCCTGGCTCCTCGGCGCCGTGCTTGCGCTCGGGGGCTGTTGGCTATTCCATACGCTGCATTAAATGCGGAACAGCGCAGACAATGCAAAGAGGATGGCAACGCGCGTTGCCGTATAGATACAGCAAGCAGTTGTCCCGTCAATAGAATGAGAAAGGGGCGCCGTATGGCCATTTCCTCCGTACAACCCGTCGTACCTGCAGGGCTTGAGCCCTTTGGACGTTGGTTTGAAAAGACGTTCCGCGCCTTTGCTGCCAATTGGGGGGTCTGGGTGCTGCAGTCACTGATTTATAATGCAGCGGCAATGGTGGTGGTGGTGGTCGGCGCCGTGGCTATCGTCGCCACCTTCGGCATGTCAACCCTCACGGGCCTTCTCAACAACCGACACCCAGCGCAGTTGCCCAGCATCCCCACATCGCTCATTGCATCCGCCATTCTTATCGGCGTACTCACCCTGGTCATGATATGGGCCGTGGCGACCTTTCTCCAAGCCGGGATGAATGCCACCGCGGTGAAACAACTCCGCGGGGAACCCATCGCGGTAGCGGATATTTTCAGCGCGGGGTATGCGTTTTGGCCATCGCTCGGTGCGACGGTGTTATGCGGCTTGCTCACCTTTGGGGCGCTTTTGCTGTGTATTGTGCCGGCCCTTTTCGTTTGGCCCTTCTTTTTCCTGTTATACCCCATTATCGTCGATCGCCGCCAGGGCGCGATCGATAGCCTTGCCATGGGGTATGCGCTGGTCAAGCAAAATTACTTCCTCTTCTTTCTCTACGGCATCGTCATCAGTCTTCTCGGCGCCGCCGTAAGCGCCATCACCAATATGATTCCGCTCCTTGGCCCACTCCTCGCGGTACCGCTTATGCTGGTCATCGTTCCGATCACCATTCTCGCACGCGCCGTGCCCTATGTGGATATCTGCTATGGGTCACAGACCCAATTTGGGTTCACGGGCCCGGTCCCCTATCTGCCGCCCGCCTATACCCCAACGACGGGGAGCGGGGCGATGCCGTCTGCCCCGCCCGCACCGGAAACGGACGAGCCGCACAACAGCGCTACCTTCACCTGGAAAAATCCCGACGCCAGGTAATTACCCAGGCGCGGGATTTTGCCGTCGCGGAAAAATCGTGCTACACTCAGGCATCTTTCGACGCATTCACCCATCTTTTGCCTGAGGTTTCGTTGCTTTGCACACATTGCTGCTGCTGCTGGCCTGTGCCGTCAGTTATTTTGCCGGCTCGCTCCCCTTCGGACTGTGGATCGGACTTTATTGGAAAAAGGTCGATATCCGCACGCTGGGTAGTAATAATATCGGTACCACGAATGTGCTGCGCGTGTTGGGCCCCGGCCCCGGCTTCGCCGTTTTCGTGCTGGACACCGTCAAAGGGTTAGCGGGCATTGCGCTGGCGCGGTTGCTCTGGCCGGAGATCCCCATGCCGGCCCTCATCTTCGTCGGGTTCTGCGCCATCCTGGGGCACACATTTTCTCTGTTCCTCGGCTTCAAGGGCGGCAAAGGCGTGGCCACATCGTTTGGCGTGCTCATCGGCCTTAATGGCGGTGTGGCGTTGGTGACGTTTGTCCTCTGGGCACTACTCGTTGCGCTCACGCGCTACGTCAGCGTCGCCTCCATCGTGGCCGGCATCTGCATTCCCATCGCCGCCTACATTCTCATGGCGCACGACCCGGGCCGCCCCTGGATGGTCGGGCTCGGCATCATCCTGGTGGTGCTGGTGCTGGTGAAACACCGAACCAATATTGCACGGCTGCGCGCCGGCACGGAAGCCAAAATCGGCCAACGCGTGCAGCTCCCGGCCACGGACGGCGGGAAGGATGCGAAATGATGTCAACTAAGATTACCGTGATCGGCGCCGGCGCCTGGGGCACCACGCTCGCGGCGTTGCTTGCGGGCAAGGGCCTGTCCGTACGCCTGTGGGTGCGCGAGCCGGAACTGGCCGCCACCATGTGCGCCACGCGGGAAAATACGCAATTTCTCCCGGGTATCACGCTGCCGGATACGTTGCAGCCCACGTCAAGTATGCCGGAAGCGCTTGCCGACGCCGACCTCGTCGTCATGGCGGTGCCCAGTCGTTGGATGCGCGCCACTGCGCGCGAACTGGCGCAGGCGATGCCTGCCGTGCTCCCTCCTATCATGACCGTGACCAAGGGGCTGGAGATTGAGACCGGCAAGCGCATGAGCGAGATCATTGTGGAAGAGATACCCGGTCTTCCGGCCATCGCCGCCCTTTCCGGCCCGAACCTGGCTCCGGAAATCGCCAAGGGCGATCCCGCCGCCACCGTCATCGCCAGTGTGGACGCCGCCCTGGCAGAGCGTGCGCAAGAGCTGTTCATGACGGGAACCTTTCGCCCCTACGTCTGTTCGGACATCATCGGGCTGGAAGTTTGCGGCGCGGTGAAAAATGTCATCGCCATCGCCGGCGGCATTTGCGAGGGGTTGGGCTTCGGCGACAACGCGAAAGCCGCGTTGCTCACGCGCGCCGTGGCGGAAATCGGACGTTTGGTGCAACGGCTGGGCGGTCGACCGGAAACCGTCGCCGGTCTGTCCGGCATCGGTGATCTCATGGCCACCTGCGCCTCGCCGATGAGCCGTAACCATCGCGTCGGGCTCGCCGTCGGGCGCGGGCAGGATTACCGGACGGCGCTCGGCGATTCCGGGCAAGTCGCGGAGGGTGTGCCCACCACCGAGGCGGTGGTACGTCTGGCGCGACGGCTGGGCGTGGAGATGCCCATTTGTGAGCAAGTATCTGCGATTCTCTTCGAAGGACGCCCGGCGTCAGAGGCCGTGCTCTCGCTCATGACGCGTATGCGCAAGCGTGAAGATGACGTGGCGACCGGAATTCCGGCGGACTGAAAGAGCGTCAGTCGCACCCGAATGAGTACATGTGTTTTATTTACTACAAATGTGGGCAAAACTGAGCAGATGACACGGCGAGGATTCCCCGCAACCATCGCCATGTCGTCTCCCCACCACATCACCGCTGGCTCTGCCGTGGGGCAGGTTGACGGTGGGTAGTGCCTCGGATATAATGAGCCGAGCTGAGGCGGCATGCCTCGCAGATATGACAGCAAATTTAGGCGGAGCCTAGGCCCCGCCTTTCATTTTCACGGTGGCCATATTATCAAGGCTCGTGAACAGGAGTTCTTACGGATGCGTAAATATTCCATCTGGTTGACTGGCGTGATCTTACTGACCATCGTCGCGTTCCTCTCGGTGTTTCAGCCCATCACCTTCAGCCCGCGAAAAGATCCGACTGATGCGTCCCGGTATTTGCGACCGGCGAATCTGTCCGGCAAGGCCGGCGCGTTCGACCCCAGCAATCCGAACCAGGCCGCGTCGTTCACCTTGTTTGGCAAGACCCCGGTCTACGCGTATACCCCGCAGCCGGACCTGAGCCTGGGCCTCGACCTGCGCGGCGGCATGCGCGTCGTGCTGGAGATCGCCAGCCGCGGCGAGTTCGACTACAAGCTCCGCACCCCGCTCTCCATCATCGAAGTCTCCGCGAAAAAAGCGGCGTTGACGGATGCAGTGAATGCCGCGCTCGTCGGCGTTGACCCGAAAAACATCGAGGTGGAGCTGAGCGAAGAGCATGCGACCGTTACGACCAATGCGCAGACGGAGCCCGAAGCCCTCACCCAATTACAAAAGGTCACCGACGCCATGACCAAGGTCTTTGGCGCCAACAGTTTCGACGTGCCGAAAACCAATACTGTCTTCATCCAGCCGGACAAGCAGACGCAGGAGAACGTGCGCAATATCATGGAGAAGCGCATCAACCCGCAGGGCACGAAAGAAATTAACGCCTACGCCAAAGGTAATAATCAGGTCGTCATTGAGATTCCCGGCGAAAAAGACCCTGATCATGTACGCCAGTTGCTGGGCACGACGGCGGAAATGAACTTCATGTTGCTCGCGCCGGATATTAATGTCGGTGAGAATCCGGATGGCACGCAGACCATTTCGCGTGG
>DASXVL010000649.1:0-5916 GCA_036504255.1 Armatimonadota bacterium
GATATAGCTATCCACCGCCGCCATGAGCTCGAGAATCGATTTGAAGTCCGGATGATTGATGTCGCGCTCGCCGCCCAGGAAGGTCTCGTTCGCTTTCAGCGCGGAGCCCTTGATGATGGGCAGGTCGTCGCCGGGATACTCATAGGTGGAGAGCAGCTCGCGCAGCTCCATTTCCACCAGTTCGATCAACTCCGGATCGTCCACCATGTCCGTCTTGTTCATGTAGACGACCAGGCTCGGGACGTTCACCTGACGGGCCAACAAGATGTGTTCGCGCGTCTGCGGCATCGGGCCGTCGGCGGCGGACACGACCAAAATGGCGCCATCCATCTGCGCCGCGCCGGTGATCATGTTCTTGATGTAGTCGGCGTGGCCCGGGCAGTCGACGTGCGCATAGTGGCGGGCGACCGTCTCGTACTCGACGTGGGCGGTGTTAATTGTGATCCCACGTGCTTTCTCTTCCGGCGCCGAGTCAATCTGATCGTACGCCTTCACCGTGGCGGACCCTTGCAGGCTCAACACCATGGTGATGGCCGCGGTCAACGTCGTCTTGCCGTGGTCCACGTGTCCAATCGTTCCGATGTTCACGTGCGGCTTGGTGCGTTCAAACTTTGCTTTGCCCATCGCTGGCTCCCTTACGAAATTACTCTCAAATGTGAGACGGTGAAGAAATCGTCTTCTCCGCAGAATACAGTGGAGCCTCCAACCGGATTTGAACCGGTGACCTCGTCCTTACCAAGGACGCGCTCTACCAACTGAGCTATGGAGGCCTAGCGTGACTGAAATGGTGGCTGTATAATCACTTGGCCGTTGTGTTTGTCAGTATGGTGCCGGGGGAAGGATTTGAACCTCCGTAGGCATACGCCGGCAGGTTTACAGCCTGCTCCGATTGACCACTCCGGCACCCCGGCATACTGGACAAGCAACTGACCGGAGGCGTTTGCCGTCCGGTCAACGGGTACAATATACGCATGCGCGTCTAAATTGTCAAGAGGAAACGCGATTATTTTTCATTTTCCCTAGAGATTTCCCTCGTATTTGTGCCATTCAGCGGTCGGGACTGCGTATACTGGCGCCTGCCATCTGCGTAGGCATCGCCGCCGTAGCAATCGTTTACCACGACCAACGGGAAATTTTCCACGGTTAGTCGATAGATGGCTTCCGGGCCGAGGTCGGGGTAGGCGACGATTTCCGCGGTGGTGACACAGCATCCGAGGAGCGCACCTAAGCCGCCGATGGCGCCGAAATAGACGGCGTCGTGTTCCTGGCAGGCCTGGCGCACGGCCGCCGAGCGCGCGCCTTTGCCGATCATACCGCGTAAACCGCATTCGGCGATAAGGCGAGGCGCGTACGCGTCCATGCGCCCCGCGGTGGTCGGACCGGCGGAACCGATCGGGCGTCCCGGCGGGGCCGGCGTCGGGCCGACATAGAAGATAACAGCATCGCGCAACGCGACGGGCAGCGGTTCGCCCCGGTCGAGCAATTCAATCAGGCGACGGTGCGCGGCGTCACGCCCGGTGAGTATGACCCCCGAAAGGAGGACATGTTCTCCCGCACGCAGCGCGCGAGCGCCCTCCGCAGTTAACGGTGTTTGTAGCAGAGTGGGTGTTGCTTTCATGACGTGTATTGGTAATTCGCTGACACACGTCCCTGTTCCTTTTCGTCCGCGCGCCCGGGTGCTGCTGGCCATCTATACGCAATCGGTCAGGAATTTGGTATAGTTACATGACATATCGTGTTTTGGCCGTCGGCCAGCACACGCCGTGCGAGGAGGTTGCTTTCCGTGGCAATCAATATTTCCGGAGCCAGCCTGCGGCGTTTGCCGCAGTATTTAAAAGTCTTGGCGCGCCTGCATGACGTGGGGCAACCGAACGTCACCAGCGCGGAATTGGCGCGCCAGCTCAAGATGGATGAGACGCTGGTGCGGAAAGACCTTTCGGTCACCGGGTTTACCGGGAAGCCTCGTGTCGGATTTCCGGTGCAGGCTTTGCTTGAACACTTGGAAAATTTTCTCGGGCTGCGCAACACGAAAGAGGCCTTCATTGTCGGCGCGGGGCGCTTAGGGCAAGCGCTGGCCTCCTACGCCGGATTTGAGAAATACGGGTTGCGCATTGTGGCGCTATTTGATACCGACCCGGAGAAGATCGGGCAGTTGGTAGCCGAAAAAGAAGTGCTGCCACTGTGGAAAGCCCCGGCGCTGGCGCGACGTTTGAACGTGCGTATCGCCATTCTGACGGTGCCGCCGCAGGTGGCGCAGTCGGTGGCCGAACTGCTGGTGGACGCCGGCATGATGGCTTTTTGGAATTTTTCCGGGCAGCAACTCAGTTTGCCGGAACATATCATTGTGCATGGCGAGGATCTGGCCGAGTCGCTGGCCGTGCTCTCGCACCGGTTGGCGCAACAGATCGAACATCAGCACACACTGCTCATTCCCGAGGTGTAAGCCGCCCTCTCACCAGTCCGCAGCGGGGGATCGTTCACGAGCAAAATCTTCCCCGTATCGCACCCCACGGGCGATGTGAAGATGCTACAATAGTAGCGAAAGCTCGTGCCTGATGAATGCTCCGATACGAATTGCTCATGTAGTTGAAGCCACGGCTGGCGGTGTTGCCCGGCACGTGATTGATCTTGTTACCCACCTGGACCCCGCTGCCTACACGAACCTGCTCTACCTATCGTTTGGACGTGCCGATCATCGAGCGCCCGCATTCCGTGCCCTGGCGGCTGAACGCGAACTCACGTTACGCGAGATGCCCATGGCGCGCATCCCGAACGCCACGGTCGTCAAAGAACTGGCCGCCTGGTGGCACCGCGATGCCGTCGATCTCGTCCACCTGCACAGCGCCAAAGCCGGTTACCTGGGACGGCAGGCGCTGGCCGGGCGCGCGCTCCCGGTGGTCTACACACCCCATGCCTTCCCATTTCAACGCACGACTGATTGGCGGCGACCGTTGTATCGCATGATCGAGCGGCGTTTGGCCGCGCGTACCGCGAAGATTATCTGCGTGTCGCAGGGCGAGTATGAGGAAGCGCTGGCCGTCGGGTTGCCGGAAGAGAAGCTTACGGTGATCGCCAATGGCCTTGACCCAGCCGCCTGGCCCGTGCCGACCCCGACGCAGCGCCGAGAAATTCGCGGCCACTATCAGGTACCGCCCGAGGCATTAGTGATCGGCGCACTGGCACGCCTGACGCCGCAGAAGGGCATCGACCTGCTGCTGGCGGCCGCGGAAGAATTCCTGCCCGATTTTCCCGACGCGCGAGTGATGATTTGGGGCGATGGCCCGGAGCGCCGTGCGTTGCAGCGTCTCGCGCGACGCTTACGCGTCAAACGCGTGGCGTTCTACGGTGAAGCCAGCGAGCCGTGGCGCGCCTATGCGGTGATGAATATTTTCTGCGCGCCGTCACGCTGGGAGGCCGGACCCTACGCAGTGCTTGAAGCCATGGCCTGCGGGTTGCCGGTGGTGGCGTCCGACGTGCCAGGACATGCCGATTACCTTGAACACGGGGAGTCGGGCCTGCTCGTGCCGGCGGATTTGCCCGGCCCGCTGGACGGGGCGTTACGCAGCCTGCTGCGCGACACGGATGAACGTGAGGCGTTGGGCGAGGCCGCACGCCGTCGCGTGGCGCACCACTTTACCCTGGAGCGCATGGTGGCAGAGACGGCGGCGGTGTACCGTGCGTTGGTGCCGCGAGAGGGATGACGCGCCCCAGAATTTACGGCGCGGGTGCGCACGACAATATCCTCGCACGCAATACTACCACCTCGCGCATAAATTGTTCATCGTGGCTTGGCTTGCTCTGGTAATTGGCGTACGCTGATATTCGAGAAGAACACGTCGCGGACCGGGAGGTCTTCGCCATAGGCCTGCTGTAAGTATAAGTAGCCTGTGTCCCAAGGCAACTGCGCCACTTTTCCCTCGTTGGACTTAAAAGTGCTCTGACATAACTGCTTGTCATTTTCCCACACAGCGATCTCATCTTTATTGAGAATAATACGTATCCGTTGCACCCCAATCGTGCGGTAATCGAATTTCACCGTTCCGGTTACATCATCCGAATATGCCCGATAACCTTCATCATAGATGGCATGCTCCTCACCTTCAATACAGACTGATATTGTTATAAAGGCTTTAGCTCCCGCATGTTCGCCGGCATACAGCACTTTGATGTAATCCATCACTCCACCAAACGCCGGTGCGGCCGATCTGGCATCGGGACAGAGCATAATCCCTGCCTCCAGCCCCTGGGCCAGGGCCGGATTATTCCAATCTAAAACGAATTGTATCTCGGTTCGACGCTCAAAATTAATCACGGCATCACGGGTACGCACGCCCTGACACTTCCGTTTCAATTTTGGCGCTCCCGGTGTTTCCATACGTAATCGCAACCACCGTTCCGTAGCGTTACGATTGATAATATCAATCGACGATC
The DNA here is from genome assembly GCA_036504255.1 of Armatimonadota bacterium. GTDB lineage: Bacteria > Armatimonadota > Hebobacteria > CAIYQO01 > CAIYQO01 > DASXVL01. Next base: position 4,432 of record DASXVL010000649.1, read on the forward strand.
CGAGGCACGCTTCGTTCCGTGTCACGACCCAGCGTGTGAGATCGAGTTTCTCGGCAGTAAAGCGCTCATCAAACGGGGGCAGAGTTCCATCGGTCGATGGGTGTGGCATTGTGCTTTGCAGCTTGGCGAATGCGTGCTCGCTCTCCGTGACGAACGTGTTACCGTCGAGCACGCTCACCGAGTTGGTACTACGATTGGTCACATAGACCCGGTTCGTAACGGGGTTAACAGCGATTCCACAGGGTTTACTCTTCACCATCAATGGTACCATCGCACTGACGGTATTCGTAGTGCCGTCGAGCACGCTGACCGTGTTGTCGATATCATCGCTGATGTATACCTGACTCGTGGCAGGATTCACGGCAACTCCACTCGGCACTTTCCCGAATTTTATTTGAGTAAGGACGGTATTCGTTTTCCCGTCCAGCACACTCATTCCATCCGTGGTGGTTACATAGATGCGATTAGTCGTTGGGTTCACCGCAAGGCACCATGTGTGACTTCCCACTTCAATATTGGCAATGACAGCATTCTTCTTGCCATCGAGTACGCTGATCTGTTGGTAGCTGGCTACATAAATCCGGTTCGTGGCGGGATTAACCGCTACGTCCGTCTCTCCTCCCAGCGTTATGGTATTTATGACTGCATTCATCTTCCCATCAAACACGCGGAGCATCTCATTATCTCTATCTATTAAATACAACCGATCGGTAACAGAATTTACAGCAATTCCTTGTGATGGTGATCCAATAGTGAGCGTCGTGATGGTAGCATTCGTATCGCCGTCGAGCACTCGTATGTTGTTATCGGTGAAGTCACACACGTAGATTCGATTCGTGATGGGATTCACAGCGACCCTGCAAGGATTTGCCCCGACTGATACGGTCGTAATTACGGTATTGGTTCTTCCATCAAGTACGCTGACCGTTCCATCTTGATAGTTTGCGATATAAACGCGATTAGTCACGGGATTTACCACTATCCCCCCCGGACTCTTTCCGACAGGTACCGTGGCGATAATAGGACTGGCTTGCGCCGTGGCCACCGATGTCTCCGCTGCATAGCTGGGGAATACGCAGACAGCAAATATGCAGAGAAGCAATATCCAGCGCGTGAGACTGCGGAGGATGATATTTGTGCCGTTAGCCATGGGTTCTCCTCTATGCCATCGGTTTTCGAGAATGACCAGTGCGCCGGATGCGTCGTGTTTCGCTATTTGGCGATCTCGGGGATGCGTTGAATGGCGGGGTCGGTGAAGATGTCCGCTTCGTCCAGGCTGCGCGTGGAGAACTCCGATACCACCGCCCCCTCCGGGCCGGCCTGAAACCAATGCAGCGTGTTGGGCGACAGCGTGTACTGCTCGCCGGGGTTGAGGATCACTTCGCGCCACACGGTGAAGGCCGCTTCACGCCCGGCGGGCACGCGTCCGCGCGGCGCAGGCGTGGGGTCGCCCGGCAGGTAGAGATAGACTTGCCCGGCGCGGCA
>DASXVL010000650.1:0-8737 GCA_036504255.1 Armatimonadota bacterium
GTTCCCTGCCCGCGGGAGAGCGGGTCTCGCTGCGCTCGAACCCTTCCAAACTGTGCTAAGGACTTTAGGTTGGGCCCGTGTCAGCGGCATGCTCTGAAGTCCCAAACCAGGTACCCCTGTTTCGCGAGGGGAGTAAACCGAAGACTATAGTACCGATTGATCGCGTTGTGCCTTGACTTGGTGCCCGTAGCGCGCGCCCGCTGTGGCGCGCCTGTCTCGCATGCCGACCCGTGTCCGCGAGAGCGCCTGCGCGTTCCCTGGTTGGCACCCGGCTCCCTTTCGCCGCACGGATACGGTCGCACAACAGGCGCGCCACAGCGGGCGCGCGCTACACCGAAGATACGGTGGTTTTCTTATCAGGGCTCGCACAGAGCGACACCCGCTGTGCGTACCATTTCACATTGACCCGGAGGTATATTATGCGCGCTTTCTTGCTGCTCTTTGCTCCCGCTATCGTGCTGGCCATGTGCCCGGCGCTGGCTGCGCCGACCATTCCTGACGCCGCGGCGCTATCAGCCCTTTTCGCCAAGCTGGAACGCGGCGAGGCGGTAACCGTGGTCGGCATCGGTGGCTCCATCACCATGGCCGAACCCGGCTGGTTTAACCTGACCACCGAGCGCTTGCGCGCGGCGTATCCGCGGGCGACGATCTTTGGCGTGAACGCCGGGGTAAGCGGCACGGGCAGCGATCTGGCGGTGTATCGCCTGCAGCGCGACGTTATCTCGCAATCGCCCGATCTGGTCTTCATTGAGTTCGTGGTGAATGACGGCGGGGCGCCTGCCGAGACGGTGACGCGTAACCTGGAGTCGTTGGTGGTGCGCTTGAAGCGGCTGCCCAGCCCACCCGCCATTGTCTTCGTGAACGTCGCCTCCGACTCGCATGCGCCGGTGACCCGCCACCAGCGCGTGGCCGACCACTACGGCCTGCTCTCGGTGAATCTGCAACCGGTCATCGACGCGCGCCTGCGCGAGATGCACCAGCCCTGGAGCGCGCTCTTTAGCGACGGCGTGCACCCCAACCTGCCGGGGCACACACTGTACGCGGAGACGATCATGGCTGCGCTGCACGCCGTGCGCGCGCAACTACAGGTGCGGTCGAGCGTCCCGGCGTATCGGCTCCCCACGCCACTTTCCAGCAAACCGCTCATCCTCGATGGCGCGCTGGTGCCCGTCAGCAAGGCCGCACCGGGGTGGGTGCACCGCCCGCTGACCCTCTCGCAGGGGTGGTACGGCAAATTCTTCCAGGGAGAACTCATCTCTACCGGCGCCGGGGCGACCCTGCAACTTCCCTTCTGGGGCCGGGCGGTCGGCATCTGGTTCCTGATGAGCGAGAAAAACGGCAAGCTGCAGGCTTCGGTGGATGGCAAGAGCTATACCGACATCAACACCAATAATAAATGGTTTTATGCCCCGGCCATGCTTGCGACCGATCTCACCCCCGACTGGCACGTGCTCTCGCTGGCGGTGATGCCAGGTGACGATGGCAAAACCCTGCCCGTCGAACTGGGCTACCTGCTGGTGCAGGAACAGGGCACGCACGCGCTACCGCACGCCGGCTGGTGGGCACGCACGAGCACGCAAGGGCCGTGGACGCTGGCGCGCTTGCAGAAAAACCCCTGGCAGGCCATTCCCTGCAGCGCCTGGCAGATGGTCGGGCCATTTGGCGGCGAGGCCGCCGAGCCCTGGTTGGCCGCCGCCACCGACCTGAATCGCGACTTCGGCGTGCACCCCGGCGACGCGCCCACCGCCAGCTACTCCGGCGCCAAGGGGCGCACGGTGAGTTGGCAACCCGGCATGGGGGTCAACGGCTGGGTCGATCTGGAGAAGATGACCGGGCTGCGCGACCGCGGCGTCTGTTTCGCCCGCGCGACGATCTACTCGCCCAAAGCGCAGACGGTGACCGCCCGCTTCGCGGTGGACTATTTCTGCCGCCTCTACCTGAACGGCACGCGCGCGCTGGAACTGCTCGCCATCCACGGCGGCCCACGCAGTGGCGTGGACTGCCCACTCGCCCTACGCGCCGGCAAGAACGACCTCTGGCTGGTCGTCCACGCAGGCAGCGGCGGGTACGGCTTCCAATTGGAAGTGGATGCCAATGCGGGGGTGACGGTCACGCCGTAGACAGAAGGGCGTACCGTAGCACCGTTCAAATAAGCTCTAGCTGGTGGTCGACTAAATGGCTGGCTCGCATACCGGGGATAGCCGGGCTTGGGCCCTGTTCCAGACGGTGCTGTTGACACCAGCCCAGCCTGAAGTCCATCTCATCTAGCCCCTCTCCCAGGATTGGGAGAGGGGTTGGGGTGAGGGCCGCCACGAACCCTGCCTAAAGTCCTTAGCACTGTCTGGAACAGGGCCAAAGCCCGGCTATCCCAGGGCTGAAAACAACACGGGACCAGAGACTATTTGCATAGGCACTGGGGCTTACCGCACTTCAACACTGAACAGATGCACGCTCTCCGCCCCCCAGGTCGCTTCCGGGATGAGGCGGACGCCGGTGGTGTGCAGTTCGAGCGGCACACGAACAAGTCGCTGATGGTTATTCTCCTCGCGGTAAACTTGCTGCCACGCGCCCTCGGCGTCTTGCGCTTCGATGCGGAAGGCTTTCAGCAGGGTGGCCGGCACGGCGGCGTGCGCGCGTCCCAGCGGATAGCCGCTCGGCATGAGCATGTTGTTGACCGCGCGCAAATCGCTGTCGGTCACGATGCGGAGGCCGGTGACCGGCTGCGCCGTGGCAAAGGTGTAGGCAATCCAGTCGCCGCAGACGCCCGTCCAGCCGTTATCTTCCTCGCCGATGGGGCGGTCATAGCCATTGCGCAGTGGGGAGGGATCGCCGGAGGACGCGCTGAGCGTGGCCGCCTGCGCCAGCGGGCTGACCGTGCGGCGCTGCCAGGGCAGGTAGCAATCGTCGTCCAGCAACGTCTGCTGCAACGCGTCGAGGTGCCGCTCATACACCCCGCGCGGCGAGGTCTGTTCGCGCACGGCGAGCGCGGCGGCGGTGCCCACCGCCTGCCCGAGAATGGCGCAGGTGGACATGACGCGCGTGGAACTCATGGCGGAATGCGTGGCGCTGATATTCCGTCCGGCAAAGAACAGGTTGTCGATATTGCGCGAGTACAGGCAGCGATAGGGAATGCCGTACGGCGACGGGGCGGGATGGAAGATGGTGGGGTACCCCGGATAATAGAACCCTGCCGGGTGATGGTCATCCATCGACCAGCCGCCATAGGCCACCAGGTCGGGGAAACGGCCCTCGGCGCGCACCTCATTTTGCGTCAATATATGATCGCCCACATAGCGGCGGCTCTCGCGCTTGCCGGGCAAAAAGCCCAGCCATTCCAGTTGCCAGTTCTCCGCGCCGTGGTCGCCCTGGTTTTTGATATGGTCCACCACGCCATAGGCGATCTTTAGCAACTCGTCGCGCAGCGTTTCCGTGTCGTGAATGCTGTCATGCTCGCCGCCCACCTCCAGCCACCAAAAATTGCTGCCGTTCGCTTTGTGATCGCGGTAGGGCAGGCTGTCATCGCTCGGATAGGTGTAGGCCCAACTCGGCGCGATGAACGGCTGCGGGGCATCCATCTCGCGCAGTTGGATAAGACAGCTCATACCCATGGTGCGCTTATCCGCCTCAATAGGAGCAATATCTTCGTCAAATTCCTCACGCGCCTCCCGGCCCAGGCGATATTCCGCGCCGGAGAGCGGGGCGAGGATACTGTCGCCGGAGCAGTCGGCGAAATAGTCGGCGTGAATGGTCTGCCACGTCTCGGTGGTCAACTGCCAGCCGGTGACGGCGGCGATGCGCGACCCGTCCATCGTTACATTATTGACCGAACAGTTGAGAAAGAGCTGCAGGTTGGGGGTGAAGCGGACGGCCTCGTAGAGTACGCTATCCCAAATGGAGTAGTTGCGCGTCGGGTTGCGGTAAGCATTGGCGAGCTTGATCTCCTCCACGATGCCCGTTTCGCGCATATAATCGCCGTGCGCGCCGCACACGTGCATGCGTATTTCGCTGGAGGCATTGCCGCCCAGCACCGGACGGTCCTGCACCAGCGCGACCTGCGCCCCGTGCCGCGCCGCGCTAATCGCCGCCGCCATCCCCGCCAAGCCGCCGCCGATCACACAAACGTCAACATGATGTTCCAACGTGCGCATACGTGTACCCCTTCGCTAAGAACTCGTAGGGGCATTATAGGCCCGCCTTCCGCCATCTGTCATTGTCTTAATAGCGTGTATTCATGTCCTTTTCGCTCATGCTTACCAGCTGTCTCATCTGCAGCGGTAGCGCAAAACGTACTCGCACCATAGCTCTGTAACGTCGGCCCCCACCCAGCCCTCCCCCGCTGCGGCAAGGGAGGGTATGCGGTTCTACGGTTCCCTTCCCCTGTCGCAACGGGGGAAGGGCTGGGAATGGGGGCCGACGTTCCGTCAAAAGGTAGCGCAAAACGCCAGGCAGCGCTACAGCGCCAGCGTGGTATAGTTCTGCCGGTATTGTTGTGGTGAACGGCCGAGGCGGCGCGTGAAGAGGCGCGTGAAGTAGGCGGCGCTGGCATAGCCCACTTGCTCGGCGATGGCATAAACGGGGAGGTCGGTGGAGGCGAGTAATTGCTGGGCGCGACGCAAGCGTACCTGGTGCAGGTACGCTTGCGGGGGCATATTCAGGTACTTGGCGAAGAGGCGGCGAAACTGTGCCGGGCTGTAGGCGGTGAACGCGGCCATCTCCTGCACGGTCACTTCCGGGTGCTGCTGCATCTGCTGGATGGCCTGGGGGAGCCAGGCGGGCAGCGCCGCGTGCGCCTGTCCGAGCAGTTCGCCATAGCCCAGGTCATGCCAGCACAGGCCGAGTACGGCGCGCGCGTAGCCTTCCAGGATCAACTGGGCGGTCTCCGGTTGGCGGTGCGTCACTTCGATCATCGCCTGCATGGTCTGCGGCAACAGGTCGGCGCTCGCCGGCGCGGGACGCCAGCAGATGGGGAGGCGCAGCAGGGAGATGAGATCGACATATTCCCAACTGGCCTGTATGCCGACGGATAACCAGGTTGCGCCATGTGGCGTCTCGATGGTGCGGGGCTGATCCGGGGCCATCAACACCGCTTCCCCGGGCATGACCTGCACATGGCTGGCGCCGACCTGCAGGCGTACCGGCCCCTGCTGCACCAGCCACAGCGCCGCAAAGGAGGCGGTGGACCCCTCCATGCGCCCGTGCGCAGGCCACCTGTGACACGAGGCCCAGGAGACGCCCACGTCGATGGCAGAGATAAGGGAAGTTAAAGTGACCATATGCGCTATCTGTCACGCTATTATAACAAGTTCGCCACCCTGCAGGGGTCATTCCCTATACCGTGGTGCGCGAGCGCGGCAGCCGGCGTTCACGATTCCCCGGCAAAATATGCTACAATAGCCCTCGGTTTGCCGGGCTACCGGCGACGGAGGAGGACGACGACGATGAATCCACAGGTGCCATTAACGCTTGACTATTCTTACCTGCTACCGGAGGTGACTCCCGAGGAGATCGCCAGTTGGCAGCCGCAGGTGAAGCTGGCACATGAGCAGTTGACGCAGCAATCCGGCCAGGGGAATGACTTCCTCGGCTGGTTGGCGCCGGAAGCGATTATGCCCCCCGCCCTGCTGGCGCAGGTGACGGCGACGGCGGCGCGGCTGCGCGAGCAGGCCGAGGTGATGGTGGTCATCGGCATCGGTGGCTCCTACCTGGGCGCGCGCACGGTCATCGAGGCGTTGGCCGCGCCGGACGCGCCGCAGGTGTGGTACGCCGGGCAGACGCTCTCCGCCGAATACACCGCCCAGTTGCTGGCGGCGCTGGAAACCAAACGCTTCTGCATTAACGTGGTGAGCAAGTCCGGCACCACCACCGAGCCGGCCCTCGCCTTCCGCCTGCTGCGCGACCTGTTGGTGCGCAAAGTGGGCAAGGAGCAGGCGAAAGCGCTCATCGTCGCCACCACGGACCCGGAATCGGGCGCGCTGCGCAAAATGTCGGCACAGGAAGGCTACGAAACCTTCCCCATCCCCGCCAACGTCGGCGGGCGCTATAGCGTGCTCACCGCGGTCGGCATGCTCCCCATCGCCTTTGCCGGCGTGGATGTGGACGCGCTGCTCAAGGGCGCCATCGCCTGCGAAAAAGCCTGTCAGAGCGCCGACCTGGCGACCAACCCCGCCTACGCCTACGCCGTGGCGCGCAACTTGCTCTATCAGAAGGGGAAAGGCATCGAACTGCTCGCCTCCTTTGAACCACGCATGCACTACCTGGCCGAATGGTGGAAACAGCTCTACGGCGAATCGGAAGGCAAGGGCCTGATGGGCATCTTCCCCGCCAGCGTGGAGTTCACCACCGACCTGCATTCCATGGGCCAGTGGATTCAGGAAGGCCGCCGCGAGATCTTCGAGACCTTCATTGACATCGCGGGCGGCATGCCCACGGTGACCGTGCCGACCGACCCGGACAACAACGATGGGCTGAACTTCCTCGCCGGCATGTCGGTGGACGAAGTGAACCGCCGCGCCTTCCAGGGCACCGCGCTGGCGCATCGCGACGGTGGCGTGCCGAGCATGACCATCACGCTGAACGAACTCTCCGCCTACACGCTGGGCGCGCTGCTCTTCTTCTTTGAGAAGGGCTGCGGCCTCAGTGGCTACCTGCTCGGCGTGAACCCGTTCAACCAGCCGGGCGTGGAAAGCTACAAAAAGAACATGTTCGCGCTGCTGAACAAGCCTGGCTTCGAAGACCAATCCGTCCAGGTGACTGCCGCCGTGAAAGAAAAGCTCGGCAAGCACGTAGTCAGCTTCTAACCGGACAGCAGAGCACACGCAGATCGCGGGACGTGGGTCGCCACGTCCCGCAGTGCGTTGGTGGAAGCTAGGCCCGCGCCCCTCGCCCCCTATCCCAGACCGTGCTAAGGACTTCAGGTTGAGTTGGTGTCCTTAGCACCGTTTGGAAGCCGCTGCAGGGCCGCAGCCCGGAGTCGCGCTCAGCGTGCCGCGAGAGGCAGGTCCGGGGATGTACTGTCGAGAGGCTGAGCGCGACTGCGGTCGGCTTCCAAACGGTGCTAAGGACTTTAGGCTGGGCAGGTGTCAGCAGCACCGTCTGGAACAGGGCCATAGCCCGGCTATCCCAGGGCTGAAACAACAAGGGAAAGAGCCAAACACAGACTACGGACGTTACTCAGGATTCACATCCACGCAGAGCACGCGCAGCGCCCCGGCGCCATCGTAAAAGATGGCGGAGATGGTGATGCAGCGCTCGCCGGACGCGAGCGAGATGTAGGGGTCGGTGGTGAATTTCTCGATGCTCGTATTCACCAGCAGATAGAAATACTCTTTCAACGAATGGTCCGTGCCGGGACGGGCCGGGCGAAAAATCGGCGTACCCTGCCGGGGTATCGCCGCGGCGTGCGCGACGGTCTCGCTGATCTGCATACCCGCGCTATCCAACACGTAGACGCATTCGAGCGCCGGATAGCGCGTGATCAGTTCACGCAGCACGCCGTCATAGCGCCCGTCATGCACGCGAGCTAATTCCTGCACGATGGCTGTCAGCAAGGTGTCGTAGTACTGATGGCGTGATTTGATGGTGCGGACGTGATCGATCATGTGATCACGGTACCGCGCGGCGATCTGCGCGATGCGGCGATGTGTCTCTGGGACATCCGCACACGGCGGCGCGTGCGGATAGGCGAAGTAGAAGCCCTGCAACAGATCGGCCCCCAACTGCAGCGTCGTCACCGCCTCTCCCTCGGTCTCGATCCCCTCGGCGACCACCAGCACCCCAAGGTCTTTGGCCATGTTGACCAGTGATTTAAACACGACCTGCTGGTAATATTCCTGATCGATCTGCTGGATGAGCGAGCGATCTATCTTCAAAATATCCGGTTTGAGCATGGGAATACGGTCGAGGTTGGAATGTCCGGTGCCGATGTCATCCAGCGCGATAAGGAACCCGTAGTCGCGATAGCTCTCCACAAAGCGCCGCAGCGCCGCCACGTCGCGCACTTTCGATTCCATGATCTCGATGACCACCTGCTGCGTGGGCAGGCCGTGGTGTTGCACTTGCTGCAGTAAAAAGTCGGAACCCACAATCCCTTGATCGATAATTTCCGTATCAAAGTTCAGAAAGAGCAACGTACCGGCAGGGCACGGTAGCGACGCAAAGCTCGCCAAGGCATGTTCGCGGCACAGGCGGTCGAGGGCCAGCGTGCAGCCTTCACGCGCCGCTTGGTGAAACAGCTGCTCGGGTGAGCGCAGCCGGTCATTGGTGACACCGCGCGCGAGGGCTTCGACCCCGATAATGGATCGTGTCTTGATCGACACCAACGGTTGGAAATATGTCTGTAGCGCTCCCTGGCCGAGGATTCTATCCAGGGTTGTGCTACAGTCGCGCTTCATCATCAGGCCCTCCGTGGGTGTCATGAGTATTCACGCAGCATGAGTAAACTGTACAGCAGCTCCGTTTCCGCAATATTTCCGACGCCATGGCCTCTTGATATTCAAATAAGCCCACTCGGCCGGCCAGGGAAACGTTTTGTCCTATGCATCCCCGTGCCAGCAAACCGTGGGTGCCTGTACGGATTGTGTGTGTTCATGCACACCCTGCCTTGTTGCATATGCCAGCGTATAGCTGTAGTGGGGCATCACGTATACCTCGCTGTGCAGATCGAGCGTCTGTAGCGCGCGCCCGCTGTGGCGCGCCTGTCGTGCGACCGTATCCGTGCGGCGAAAGGGATCTGGGTGCC
>DASXVL010000651.1:0-12768 GCA_036504255.1 Armatimonadota bacterium
GCCGTCCTTCACTGGACCGCTGCCCATCACGGAGCGACCGCCTTCCCATTTCACGCGCTCCGGCTCCCAGGCCGCGCCTTTGTTGGCCGGGCTGCCGGTGCGGCCCTTGAAGGTATAGCGGTAGTTGTAGGCATAGGACGCGTCGCCCACGCCCACCGTGGCCAGCGGCGTGTCGAGGTAGGCCACCATGCGCCCCGCCGGGCCAAAGAAGCCCTGGCCCTTGCCGTCGATGAGCACGCAGGAGTGATGTCTCGTCTCGTTAATATGGAAGCCGCGGTCGATGCCCCACTTGTAGCCAAGCGCGGAGAGGGAGAAGTTGTTGCGGTCGCTGTGCGCGTGGCTTGGGCCGTGTACATCCGGGCGGCACTCGAAATTCAGCTCCAGCCCGTCGGTCATCCAGGCGTTACGCGTGACGAGCAGGCCGCGGTTCGGGCAGAAGTAGGAGAGCGGCTGTTGCAGCGCCGCCGGGTTGAGCGGCGCGACCGACTTAGCGGGCAGTGGCTTGCCGGCATCCACGCCCCACTGGTCGATGGTCTGCGGCGCGCTCTCCGTCGTCTGGCCCCCGCGCCAATCGGAGGGAAAGAGTGCGGCGATGAGCAGGTCGCCCCGGTAGTTGATGCCGCCGTAGTCATCATGCGCACGGTTGCGCCAGACATAATCGACCACCGGGTCTTGCGGGAAGACCCACTTCATCACCACGTAGTTCGGCATCAGGCCGCCGTTGTCGCTTGGCGTATCACACATCATGGAAAAGGCGTAGCCGAATGGCTCAATGGAGTTCAGGTACCAGCTTTTCGCGGCGCGGTAATGCGGATGATTGAAGAGGTAGTCGCCCCGCTTGGCCATCGCCACCAGCGTGTGCGCCCCGTAGGACATGCCGTAGTTGAAGTAATGCGTGCCTTCCGTCGGCGTGCCGGACGGGTAGATGCCGTAGGTGAAGAAATCCTGCATGAGCGGCACGGTCTGGCGGTAGACCTCCTGATCGTAGCCCGTCTCGCCCTCGATGCACAGCGCGAACACCGCCAACTGCGTGCCGTGCGGCATCCAGTTATAGCTACGCGCGTAGGCGGGCATGTCCATGCCGTGCGATTTCTTCCCGGCGGTGGCCTTGGCGATGACCGCGCGCACGGCGTCGCGCTGCGCGTCGTTCATGAAGTTGTAGGCGAAGTCGTAGCAGAGGCCCATGGAGAAGTCCGCGTTCGGCACGTTATTCACTTTATAGACGCCGCCGCAGATATTGTTATAGGTGACCAGCGCGGCGGCGACGTTTTTGCCGCGTACCGCGTCGTCGCGCAGCCAGCAGTCGAACGCCTCCAGACTCAGCGCCAGCGAAATGTTGCCGCGCCACCAGTCGCTCCCCGCGAGTTGCAGCGCGTTGCCGTCGCCCGCCACCAGCGCAGCGTAGGTTTTGCCCAACGTTTTGTCATTGAAGAGCGAGCCGCTGATCCAGCCGCGAATGCCACCGATGACGCGCCGTCCGCAAGCGGTGTTCTCCAGGCGCGCGCGCACGGCAGGTAGGTCAGACGGGCTGATGAGCACGCGCGGGTGCACGCCCGGCGCGGGCGGCGGGCTGAACGTCGGCCCGTCCCACGCGGGGATGGCCGGTGCGCTGATCGGCGGAGTGCTGAGGGACGGCATGGCGACCGTACTCGGCAGCGCCGCCGCGCGCGCGAGGCCCAGCGCCAGCGCAAGCACGACGCAGAGGCAGCAAGAACGTAAAAGCATAATTTTGTCTCCATTTCCGGGGCAAACCCATTGTCGGTAGCGCCGCCTCTCCCGTCAATGCCACGGAGCGGCGTTCGGCGTTAAACTAGTTAAATGGGGCGGCAAGCAGAAATGTGGACATAACGTGTAATGCGCAACGCGAGGAGGATTAGCGCGCCCGGCGGGGCGGTAAACACGCAGTACCAGGGACGAACACGGAGCAAAGGTCGTGAAGGCGTAAAGGTCGTCAAGGCGGTGAGCCATCTCACCATCCGTTCCGCCCCTGGTCCTTTTGTGTCTGCCCCAGCCCTTACCGCCGATCGAGCCAGGCGAGGTTCTCTTCGTGTTCCGGGCTGCCGGTAATGCCGACAAGGACGAGAGTGAGCCATTTGGGGACGGTGACGCGCGTCACCACCTCGCCGAGAATCTCGACGAAGCGCGCCGGGTCGCGCGCGCACCAGGTATGCAGCAGCAACGTCACGCTGTTCTCCCACTGCTCCCGCGCCGTTAGCTCCGCCGACACCGCATCGTGCTCGTCCCCCGGCATGTGGAGTTCTTCCGGCGGGTCGGCGAGCAGTTCCAGCAGCGGGGCCAGCCACGCAAACGGCGCAACGAGGCACCACGCCTGCATCTCCTGCCACTTCTCGCGCCAATCCGCGAAGGGTCCTCCCGGCACGAGGGGCGAGGTATAACGCGCGATCTTATAAACGAGGGTCGAACGGATATCGCTGTCCGGCATGGGCTGCTCTCCTTTTTACGCGAATGAAATGCGGGGGACAGGCGCCTGATTCATAGACTTGGCGTAATTGCTGTGAAACATACTGGCCGCCGGGAGAAAATATGTAGGTAAAACAGGCGGAGTGGCACCGGGCTCACACCTCTCACACCGCTGTTACGGTATTTCAAGGTAAGCCCCTGTTTCCCTTTTGTGCCTGTGGGATAGGAAGCACAGCGGTAGCTGGAGAGACCAGTGCACGTGCTGGCGGTGCGCCAATTGTGCCACCACATCGACACCTTCCTGCTGCGCAACAGGCCTCCCGGGACGCCAATCTCCTAATTGGCGAACAACGTAACATGCCAATCAGGAGATTGGCGTGCCCAGGGCGATGGGGAGGGTGACGGTGAAGGTGCTGCCGTGACCGGGGGCACTCTCCACGCTGATGTGGCCGCCGTGAGCTTCGACGAGCAGTTTGGTGATGTAGAGGCCGAGGCCGATGCCTTCGGTTCGGCGTTCGCCTTTGCCGCGGTAGAAGCGCGCGAACAGGTGCGGCAGGTCTTCGGGGGCGATGCCGCGTCCCTGGTCGATCACAGAAATAGCGATCCGATCCGCGACGCGGCGGGCGCGCAGGCGTACCGGGGTGTCACGGGGCGAATATTTCAGCGCGTTGCTGAGCAGGTTGAGCAGGATGCGTTCCAGGCGGTCGTGATCCGCCAGCACGGGCGGCAGGTCCGGCGCAATGTCCGTCTCAATGCGCGCGACCGCCAGGCTCTCCGCCATGCGCTCCAGCAGATTCATGATGTCGAGCCCAAGATCGATCGGCTCGAGCGACAGCACCAGTTGTCCACCGGCCAGGCGCGTGGCGTCGGCCAGATCCTGAATCATCACGTTCATGCGTTGCACGCTGCGCGTAATGGCCGCGATGCCTTTGTGCAACGTGTCCTGCGTCGTGCCGATGGCGGCAACGATCGGCTCCAGCAGCTGCAGATAACCGTGCATGACGCTGAGCGGTTGGCGCAAGTCGTGCGAGACGATATGCAGGAAGTCTTCCTGCTGCTGTTGCAAGTCATGCATGGCCGTAATATCGGTGATGGTGGCCACACCACCGAGCACCGTACCGTCACCGTTGCGAATGGGTGCGGAGCTAATGGAGACCCACCGTTGCTCGCCGGTGCCCATCCGCCGCACGGTATAGATGGCGTTATGAATGGTCTCGCCGTGCAGCGAGCGGGCGGGCGGAAAATCCAGCGGCAGCACGGATTGCCCATCGGGCGTTTCCGGGTGCAGCGCCGCGATCCGCTCCGCATAGGATTGCCGGAACGAGGCCGGCGTATAGCCGAGCAACGTGCGTGCCGCGTCATTGGCGCGCACAATTTCCAACGACATTCCGGTAATCAACACGCCGTCCGCCATGGCATCGATGGTCGTATCGAGCTCCGCCGCGCGGTGCGCGACTTCGGCGAGGAGCCGCGCCCGCTCCGCCTCCGCCTGCTTGCGCGCGGTGATGTCTTCATACACGCCGAGGATGCCGATGATCTGTCCCTGTGTGTCACGCAGGGGAATCTTGGAGGTATTCAGCCAGCGCAGACCGCCGTCAGCGGTGGTCTGCGGTTCCTCATAATCGAGGTGCGCCACACCGGTGTCCATCACGGCGCGATCGTCCGTACGGTAGTGCTCCGCTTGCGGGCGCGCGGCCGTGTCATAATCGGTTTTGCCGATAATGTCCTGCGGAGAGGCAAAACCGGCATCGCGCGCGAGCAGGGTGTTGGCGCCCAGGTAGCGCAAGTCGCGGTCCTTCCAGAACACGCGCACGGGAATGGCGTCAAGCACCAGTTGCAGCATGTTGCGCGATTCGACCAGCGCCTGCGCGGCCTGTTTGCGCGCGGTGATGACCTCGGTGAACATGATGATGCCGCCGATGCTCCCATCGGACCGATGCCAGGGGACCAATTCCCAGCGCACCCAATCGAGGGTGCCGTCGGCGCGCGGAAAGGGCTCTTCCTCGCAGCGCAGTGTTTCCCCAGTCAGCGCGTGCCGGTGAATCTCCTTCCAGCGCTCGCCGATTTCCGGAAAAACCTCGTAGTGGCTCTTACCAATCAGTTCGTTCTCGCCCAGCCGATAGTCCGCCAGCCAGCGCCGGCTGAAGGCGAGATAGCGCATCTGCGTGTCGAACATCGCCACGGCGGCGGGGGCATGTTCGACAAAGGTACAAAGGAGTTCCTCATGCGCGTGCAGCCGGTCTTCGGCCTGCCTGCGCGCGGTAATGTCGGTGGCGACGCCGCAGATGGCGTAGGCGTGACCCTGGTCGTCGAGCAGTGGGAATTTCTGCGTGAGGAAGATGTGATGGCCATCGGGCAGGTCGGCCACTTCTTCGAGTTGCCGGGGGCAGCCGTCCGCGAAGATGGCGCGGTCGTCCGCGTGAATATTCTCGGCAAACTCAGGTGGAAAGAGTTCGTCATCGGTCCGCCCGAGCACCTCTGCGCGCGTTTTGCCGAGCAACGCTTCCATACGTCTGTTGATGGCGAGGTAGCGTCCGGCACGATCTTTCACGAAGATGAGCGCCGGGGAGCCGTCGTTGACGGCCCACCACATGCGCAATTCATCGTGCGCATGTCGCAACTCCTCTTCGAGCGCCAGTATCCGTGCATCAGCTTGTGGGACCATCCCGTCGTCAGACTGCTTCAATGTCCAGCCTTCCGCCACCCAAGTTCGCTGCGCGCAGTACGCCCACTCCGGGCACGCGTGGCTGTTAATATACCACAGGTGCTTTATACGTGCAATACGAGCGCTTTAGTGGTCTGCGCGCGGGTCACCCGTCGGTCATCGGCTGCTCCTCCAGGCTATTATTCAGCGCCAGATAGGTCTCTTCGCTGATGGCGAACACATCCTCCATCTTCACGTCGAGCTTCTGCATCAGGGCGAGGAGGATGGCGTTCTGGTACTCGATGTGTTGGTAAAGCACCTCGATCTCGCGCTCGGCCTTCATATTCACCTGATAGTCATTCTCCGCGCGGAGCTCCGTGTGTTTGCCTTGCAGGTTCTGGCCTACCATGATCAAAGGCAAAAGAATGAGCTGCAGATAGCCGCTGGAGATGTATTGCACCACCGGCATGACCTTAGGCGCCAGCAGTGGTATGGTCACCATCACCATGCAGGTATAGAAAAATCCCATCGTGCCGACGATGCTGGTGGCCTTCAGCGCAATGCGATCGGTCAACGACAACGCCTGCTCGCGCAGGATATTGGCGTTCTGAAGCGGCGCAAACCGGTCGCGCAGTGCCTGTAATGACGGCGGCACGATCGCCGACATGGATTGTGTCATGCCATATCTCCCATGTCCCGTGACGGGACATTTCCTCACTACGCTGTGTGCAGCGCGACTGGCCTGGCCCACGAAATCGGGGCAAGGCCAGTCGCGCATGACAACTCCCCCCTATGCCGTGACAGCAACCGTGACAGGGACGCGGCACACCACCTGCACCGTCGTGTCGGACGCGGTGTAGGGAATGCACGTGCCGTCCAACGGCTGTCCGTTCACGCTGAGCTGCGGCGCGGTGACCTCGGCGCACTGCTGCACGTGGATCTGGTAGGTCGTGCCACGGAAGGTGCGCGTCACCGTGTACTCGGGCAGGTCGGCGGGCAGGCAGGGTTCGAGGCGCAGGCCGTGCCAGTCGGGCTTGATGCCGAGCAGGTGCTGCGACACGGTGATGAAGTTCCACGCGGCGGTGCCGGTGAGCCAGGAGTTCTTCGCCTCGCCGAAGCGTACGGCGTCTTTGCCGGCGACCATCTGCGAATAGACGTAAGGCTCGGTGCGGTGAATCTCGCTGATCTCTTCCAGGTAGGCGGGGCAGATCTGCCGGAAATACTCCCAGGCGTATTCGCCGCGCCCGAGCACGGTTTCGGCGATGATGATCCACGGGTTGTTGTGGCAGAAGATGCCCGCGTTTTCCTTGTACCCCGGCGGGTAGGAAGAGATTTCGCCCAGCTCCAGGTGGTAGCGCGTGAAGGGCGGGTTGTTGAGCACGATGCCATATTTGGTATTGAGGCGCTCACGCACCGCGTTCAGCGCCAACTCGGCCTGCCCGGTCGCCACGCCGAGGCCGGCCATGACGCAGTAGCCTTGCGACTCGATGAAGATTTTGCCTTCCTCGTTCTGGTCGCTGCCCACCGGGTTACCGAAGAAGTCATAGGCGCGGCGGAACCAGCCGCCGTCCCAGCCGTGCTCCAGCACCGTCGCCGCCATGGCGTTGATGTGCGCCTGCGCGGCGTCCGCCTCGTCAGTGAAACCCAGTTCGCGGCTGAGCGCGACGAAGTCGGGCCCGATGGCGACGAACATGCCGCCGATGAGCACCGATTCCGCCGTGCGCCCTTCGCGCCCGGCGAAGTTCTGGAACGATTCGCCCGGCTGGTCGGAGAAGCAGTTCAGGTTGAGGCAGTCGTTCCAGTCGGCGCGCCCGATGAGCGGCAGGCCGTGTGGCCCCAGGTTGTTCACCACGTGGTAGAACGACGCTTTGCAGTGTTCGTAGAGCGAGACCACTTTCGCGGGTTGCGTGGCGTCCGCCTGATTATCGAAGGGCACCTGCTCGTGCAGAATGCTCCAGTCGCCGGTTTCCTTAATATAGGCAGACGCGCCGACGATGAGCCAGAGCGGGTCGTCGTTGAAGCCCATGCCGTTCATGGCGTTGCCCTTTTTCGTCAGCGGCTGGTACTGGTGCCAGTTGCCGCCGTCCTCGAACTGCGTGCTGGCGATGTCGAGGATACGCTCGCGGGCGCGGGCGGGGATTTGATGCACGAAGCCGAGCAAGTCCTGATTGGAATCGCGGAAGCCCATGCCGCGGCCGATGCCCGACTCGAAGTAGGAGGTGCTGCGCGACATATTGAAGGTGACCATGCACTGGTAGGGATTCCAGATATTCACCATGCGGTTGAGCTTCTCATCCGGGCTCTGCAGCGTGTAATGGGAGAGCAGCTCGCTCCACGTCGCGCGCAGCGTGGCGAGGGCGGCATCCACCTTGGCACTGGTATCGTAGCGCGCCATCATCGCTTCCGCGCGCGTCTTATTGATGATGCCCGGCGCGACGAATTTCTCCGCCACCGGGTTCTCGATGTAGCCGAGTACGAAGACGAACTCGCGCGACTCGCCCGGCGCGAGCGTCGCGTTGAGTTGGTGCGAGGCGATGGGCGACCAGCCGCTCGCCACCGAGTTCGACGACTGCCCGGCGAGCACCACTTGCGGCTCGTGCAGGCCATTGTACAACCCGACGAAGCTCTCGCGGTCGGTATCGAAACCGTCCATCGGAGCGTTCACCGTGTAGAAGGCGTAGTGGTCGCGGCGTTCGCGGTATTCCGTCTTGTGGTAAATGGCGCTGCCGACGATCTCCACCTCGCCGATGGAGAAGTTGCGCTGAAAGTTGCTGCTGTCGTCCATGGCGTCCCACAGGCAGAACTCCAGGTAAGAGAAGAGGGAGACCGACTTCTCCGCGTCGCTCGTGTTCGTCAGCGTCACGCGATGAATCTCGCAGTCCTCGCCCTGCGGCACCAGGAAGAGCACACGCGCGCGCAGCCCGTGGCGCTCGCCGGTGATCTGCGTGTAGCCCAGCCCGTGGCGGCACTCATAGTCATCGAGCTCCGCCTTCACCGGCATCCACCCCGGCGACCAAACGTCGTCGCCGTCGCGCAGGTAAAAATAGCGCCCGCCGCAGTCGGTGGGAATATTGTTATAGCGGTAGCGGGTGATGCGGCGCAGGCGCGCATCCTGATAAAAGCTGTAGCCGCCCGCCGTATGGGAAATAATGCCGAAAAACTTCTCGTTGCCCAGGTAATTGATCCAGGGATACGGGGTACGCGGGTTAGTAATCACGTATTCACGTGCCGCGTCATCAAAATGGCCGAAGCGCATGCGCCACCTCCAAAAGGGGATTGTTCCAATATTTCCACGCCCAGCACACCCCTCCCTTCTGCGGGGAAGGTTACGGGGCATTCGCATAAGCAAACAGCTAACGGTGCTCTTGCTACCGCCGAGAGGAAGAACCAAGACCTCGTTCATGTATGGAGACATGATGGGGCTGACTGGCCTGTCCACCCGGCTGCACAAGCAGCACTGTCTGGAACAGGGCCATAGCCCGGCTATCCCATGGCTGGACCAACAGGAGACATAGAAAACCGGACCCTATTTGCAGAGGCGGTGGGTTGGGTCCTTAGCACAGTTTGGAAGGGTTCGAGCCGCGCGAGTCCCGCCGTTCCCAACCCGTGAAAGGATGCGGGATTTCCATAGAGTGTTAGGGTCTTTAGGTTGGGCTGGTGTCGGCAGCACCGTTTGGAAGCCGATGAAGGGCCGCAGCCCGGAGTCGCGCTCAGCGTGCCGCAAGAGGCAAGTTCGGGGATGTACTGTCGGGAAGTGGAGCGCAACTGCCGTCGTTCCCCTATGTAGGGGCCGCCCGCCGTGGCGGCCCGCACGTGTCGCGACCGCAACCGTGCGGCGTGCGGGAGACGGGAGTGAGTCCAGCCGACGCACCTTGCCGCTCCCGGCGCACGCCTCCCACCAGTGTTGACAGGAAAGAGTTAATATTATATCGTAACTCAACTTACCATTGGTGACCAAACAACCGATACTCTGTTCGACAGAGATGTCATTGTCGAGCGCAACTATTCCGAGAAATGAGGGTGCTATGTCGCAAACGCCAGACTTCCAGTACGATGTCTTCCTCAGCCATAGTTCAAAAGACAAGGATGTCGTGCGTGACATCGCGGAACGGTTACGGACAGACGGTGTTCATGTATGGTTCGACGAGGAAGCAATACGTCCTGGTGACTGCATCCCGGCGAAGATAGAGGAAGGGCTAGAGCATTCCCGCATACTTGTGCTTTGCATGTCGGCAAATGCATTCGCTTCCGATTGGGCGCAATTGGAGAGCTATACCTTCCGATTCCGTGACCCGATGAATAAGGAACGTCGCGTCATTCCCCTGCGGCTTGATGAAGCCGACATCAAAGGCTCTCTGGCATATTTTTACTATATTAGCTGGCTTCCGTCGGATCGTGAACATGGGTATGCGAAGCTTATCGAAGCCTGCCGGATGCTGATCACGGAACCACCGTCTGTAGATCATGATAATTCTGGAAAGGCTATCGAAGAAGAGGATCACCTTGTATGCGCGTTCAGTCCAGATGGAAAGCGCGTACTTACAGGCGGAGGAGATAATGCCGAACGGATATCGGACAGAGCCTCGCAATGTTGCCTGCATAATCTTGAAAATAAGAAACTTGGAGTCTCTGATGTAGCGATGAGCGCCGTTGCGAGCACCCTCGACACCGTGATGCCAGGTGCGCATCCATTGCTCACCCGCATCCACGTGACGCCGGAAACCGGTACCATCAACACCATCTTCTCGTTTTTCCCTACCGCGATGGAGGACGATTCGCGTATTCCTTCGGGAGAGATGCGTTGGGACTGGAACGGTGACGGCGTCTTCGACACGCCCTTCATCGACTTTGTCGCCGACCCGGCGCCCGGCTCGGGCGACTCGCCGCCGACCCTGACCCACCAATTCACCACCCCAGGCGTGCACCACGTCTGCGTGCAAGTCCGCAGCCATGACGGCAGCGTTGGCAGCGCCACGGTGGAGGTCAGCGTGCAATAATAAAGGTGATCTGCCAGCTTCGCATGTGACATGCTTATTTTGTCCGTTGTTCATGCCCAGGAAGACCATGCCATGCGATGCCCCTAATAGCGCACCATCCTATGGCGGAGCGGTCTGTGTCGACGCGCATGAGCTTTGAAGTTCAGGCGTGTGGCAAGGAGATATAGTGAGCAAGAAGAAAATCATCGAGATACTGGCTTATGTGATAGGCGTCTCGATTATTGCTTTCCTAGGCGTAACAGGTGGGCTGCTCTATATTTCTGAATACATTCCGGCAAACGCACAAATTTATGTTTATCCCTCCCAGCAAAGTTGGGCTCCAAACGCTTTCTTCATGAAAAGGGATTTTGAACTGCAATCATCTGACCCAACGAGGGCTGCCAGCATAAAAAAATGGCTATCAGAGCAGACTCCTGCCGTTTATGCTGATGTCGAAGCTGGTGGCAAGTACGCAGGCTTTGAGACGTTTCCTGTTCTCCTCAAAGGTCCAGGTTATATTAAACGAGGTTGGCAAGGCTCACTGTTGTTGTCCTGGTTTTTGAAACGTCCTCGATGGAACGCAGATGGTTCATGGAACTGGTAGCAATAAACCATCTGTGTATGGCATAACGACCACTTCAACTAACTGCATCTCATTTCGCGAGGGTTATATGTAGCTTGTTTCCCATTCCCCCCAATTTGACAACTCCCCCCGATCTTGCGAAAATAGGGATGGCCATTCCCGATATGGTGGGGGTGGCCATTTTTCGTGATCGTATGGAGTCGTGGAACCCGATGTCTCTCACCCAGGAAATTGCGCGCCGGCGCACCTTTGCCATTGTGTCGCACCCGGACGCCGGGAAGACGACGCTGACGGAAAAATTTCTGCTCTACGGCGGGGCCGTGCAGTTAGCGGGGGCGGTCACCACGCGCAAGCGCCAGCGCGCCACCACCTCCGACTGGATGGAGTTGGAGCGCCAGCGCGGCATTTCCATTTCCTCCACCGTGTTGCAGTTCGAGTATGAGAACTACTGCATCAACCTGCTCGACACCCCCGGCCACAAAGACTTTTCCGAAGATACCTACCGCGTGCTCACCGCCGTTGACGCCGCCGTGATGGTCATCGACGCCAGTAACGGCATCGAGAGCCAGACGCGCAAGCTGTTCGAGGTGTGCCGCCAGCGCGGTGTGCCCATCTTCACCTTCATCAATAAAATGGACCGCCCGACGCTCAATCCGCTCACCTTGCTCGATGAATTGGAATCCGTGCTCGGCATCGGCGCCTATCCGATGAACTGGCCGTTGGGCTCGGGGCCGACCTTCAAGGGCGTGTGGGACCGGCAGACGAAACTCGCGCACCTCTTCGAACGCACGCCCGGCGGCGCCTATCGCGCGCCCGTCTCCACCAGCGGGTTGGATGATCCCTTCGTGCGCGCACAGCTCGACCCGGAAACCTACGCGGCGGTGTGTGAGGAAGTGGAGATTCTGGAGAGCATGGGCGCGGAGCTCGATCCCGACGCGGTGCTCGCTGGCGAAGTCACCCCGGTTTATTTCGGCAGCGCCATCAATAATTTCGGCGTACAACTGCTGCTCGACGGCTTTTTGCAGTACTCCTCGCCGCCCACGCCGCGCGACAACCATACCGGGCCCATCGCGCCCGACCACGAGGCCTTCTCCGGCTTCGTTTTCAAAATTCAGGCCAACATGGACCCCCGGCACCGTGACCGCATCGCCTTCGTGCGCGTGGTCTCCGGCGAATTCACGCGCGATATGCTGGTGACGCACGCCAATTCCGGCAAGAAAGTGCGCCTGGCGAACTCCAATAAGCTCTTTGGTCGTGACCGCGAAACCGTCGATACCGCGTACCCCGGCGACGTCATCGGGCTTGTCGGCAATATGAATTACGCCATCGGCGATACACTCACTGAAGATCCCGATATCCTCTTTCGCGAAATTCCGCGCTTCGCGCCGGAGTGCTTCAGCTACCTGATGAATCCGGTACCCTCCAACTACAAACGCTTCCGCGACGGCTTGGAGCAATTGCTGCAGGAAGGCGTGGTGCAGTCGTTCACCCCGCTCAACGCCTCCAGCGTCGCCACGCTGCTCGCCGCCGTCGGCCCGTTGCAGTTCGACATCGTGAAATACCGCCTGGAAAGCGAATACGGCGCGGCCTCGGAACTGGAAACCGCGCCCTGGACGCACGTGCGCTGGTTCCGCCTGCGCGACGACGCCACCGCCGAACTCGTCATCCCGCGCGGCGTCACCGAAGCCGTCGACCGCTACGGCCACCACGTGCTGCTCTTCCCCAACGAATGGCGCATGCAACACTTCACCCAGGACAACCCGCACGTCATCCTCAGCGTCGAACCGCTGGACACGCGGGAACTCTCCGGAGTGAAAGGGTAGGGGAAACGGCCAGCTTGCATATCAAAGGTACCGCCCGGTTCGGAGTTCCGAACCGGGCGGTACTTTCGCCAGCGCAAAAATTCGTCGCACGGAACGCAGCGGAATGCCCTCATGCGTGGTTGCCCTATCACAGCAAACGGGATAGCCGGGCTTGGGCCCTGTTCCAGACAGTGCTGTTGACACTAGCAGCCTGTAGGCCACCGGCGGGCGGTGGCTTTGGTAAGGGAGTTTATTTCTTGGGTGAGGCGGTGGAGTGCGGTGCTGACGCTGAGGCGGTTTGTCAGGCCGGAGAGCCAAGCGTTCACGCACGCATAAGCACGA
>DASXVL010000652.1:0-2886 GCA_036504255.1 Armatimonadota bacterium
TCCCGCCACTCCGTGGCGAGTGGACAGCAACCCAACCGTAAGTCCATAGCATGGTTTGGGAATGCACACGGCCACACGACGGACGGCCCGCGGATTGCTCCGCGGGCCGTGTGCCGTGTGGTCATGACGCGACAGGCGTCAGCCGGGAATTTACGGTGCGGTTTCCGTGAGCACGTTGCCCGTGAAGTCGCACAGGGGTTCAGCAGCCGCCAGCGGCGTGGCGACGAGTGCGGCACTGTTCACAGCGCCATTCAGACCCAGCAGGCGGTACCAGGCCTTTTTCTGGCCGGTAGTGCCATTGAACGTTGTGGCGCTTTCCGTCTGGATCACGGCATAGGAGCCGACGCGATAGTTGCCACTGGCGAGACCATAGCGCAGATTCGGAATCGTTGCCGTAAAGGTGACCGCCGTATCCGTGGCATTCGGCGCGAAGTATTCCAGCAGTGCGCAGCGGCTGATCGCAATCGACACCGGACTAACGTTAGCCAGCGGCACATCGCCGGCGGCGACGTTACCGATTTTGATAATGATCGTCTGTCCCTTGGAGAGCGTGCTGCTCACGGGCATGGAGATGCTCGTGATGGTGGAGGCGAAGGCGGTGTCTTGTAGGGTGAGCAACGCGCCATTGCAGCCCGCCAGCAGATACGGCGAGAAGTCATTGGTCGGATCGAGATCCTTGGAGGCGGTCTGGTTGACGGCGGTCGCGGTGACGCCGACCGTACCGGTCGTGGGCGGGGTGTACGTGGTGCCGGCGTAGACGACGGCCTTCGGCAGGTTGGCGGCGACGATGTACTCGACGTGCCCATCGCAGAACGAGGCCACGAGGCCCTTTTTGTCGTTATGGCGGGAGTCAAAGTCGTTCGGGCTGGAGATGCCGTTCGCATTGGCGTCAGCGGTGAGAATGGTCGTTTCCGGCGAGAAGATGACGCCCAGGCCGACCGCGTAGAGGCTGACGTTCATGCCGATTTCGGGGCCGGTCGTCGTGGTGGTGGGCATGGTGCTCGAGCCGTCGCGCCCGCTACTGGTACAGTTGTACACTTTGTCCGCCACGCCGATGGCAGTGCGCCAGGCATAGTCGGACTGGCGGGTTGGGCCGGGCTGGTTGGCGGCGATGGTGCCATCGATGAGACCGGCAGTTCCAGGCATCGTTTCGTCGTTTTCCTGGGTGTACATTGTAATAGCTAGTGCAATCTGTTTCTGGTTACTCATGCACTGGGTCATGCGCGCTTTTTCACGCGCTTTCCCGAAGACCGGGAAAAGGATTGCTGCCAGGATCGCGATGATCGCGATGACGACGAGCAGCTCGATCAGTGTAAAGCCTTTTCTCATGTAAACCTCCTCGTCTACCGGCGGCAGAGATGTCTTGCCGACAGCAGTTATTATAATCAGTAATACGCGGCACTTTTCAGGAAGTTGCATGCCTTGCATAATATCTTGTCGCTATGACGATAATAGACTTTTTGACCGACCTGCCCGTCACATCGGTGCGGTCCAGGCGGAGGCGCGACCGCCATGGTGATCAGCTGTACGCACCGATCCTGGAAGGCTTGCTGCCTTATAGCAGGTTGCCACTCGCCAGCGCACGGGGGTATACTACGGCGATCTTAGAAACTGTCTGAAAAGTATCTGACCGATCTCGCTTGATCTTTTCCTTGCCACGGGCAGGCGGGAAAATCTCGGTGCGAACCCTGGCCAGATACTTTTCAGACAATTTTTTAGGGCGGGAGAGGGCTGATATGCAAACAGTGCAGCATACCGTGGATGTCTGTGTCGTCGGGGGCGGGCTGTCCGGCTTGTGCGCGGCGGTGGCGGCGGCACGGCAGGGGGCGTCGGTCGTGCTCATGCATGACCGACCGGTGCTGGGAGGCAATGCGTCGAGCGAAATTCGCGTGTGGGTGCAGGGGGCGTACGGTTCCTGGGACGCCTCGGTGCGCGAAACGGGGCTGATCGAGGAGATCATGCTCGATACCCTCGCCGGCAACCCCGGTTGTAGCTGGTCGCTCTGGGATCTGGCGCTGCATGCGCTGGCCCAGCGCCAGCCGGGGCTGACCACGCTGCTCAATTGCGCCTGTGTTGCGGGCGAGGTGGAGGGTCTGCGCGTGCGCGGGGTGCGCGGCTGGCAGGGCACCACGCAGACGTGGCACGAGGTTCACGCGACGCAGTTTATCGACGCGTCGGGCGACAGTATTCTCGCCATGCTCAGCGGGGCGGAGGTCCGTCGTGGGCGGGAAGCTGCGTCCGAGTTCCGCGAGCCGGATGCGTCCGCCGCGGCCAGCGACATCACCATGGGCAACAGCCTGCTCTTCATCTGGCGCGACATGGGGTCACCGCAACCGTTCCACGCGCCCGACTGGGCGTACCGCTATCCGACCGAGGCGGAGGCGCCCCGGCACCCGGCCTACTTTCACGCCTCCTCGCCCAACGGCGGCGACGGCTCGTTTTACGTGGAAACCGGCGGGCGACTGGACACCATTCATGACGCGGAGGCGTTGCGCGAAGAGTTGCTGAAGATCGGGCTCGGCCTCGTCGATCACCTGAAAAACCACGGTGACCACGGCATGGAGCAACTGAACCTGGAATGGTTCGGCATGCTGCCCGGCAAGCGGGAAAGCTGGCGCTATGTCGGCGACGTGGTCTTTACCGAAAATGACGCGGCGCAGGGGACGGTCTTCCCGGATATCGTCGCCTATGGCGGCTGGCCCATCGACGACCACCACCCGGACGGTACGCTCTCGCGCGAGGGCGACTCCGACCATGTCTGGCACAAGGTGGCCTGCCCCTACGGCAT
This sequence comes from Armatimonadota bacterium, assembly GCA_036504255.1. GTDB lineage: Bacteria > Armatimonadota > Hebobacteria > CAIYQO01 > CAIYQO01 > DASXVL01. The sequence goes on from DASXVL010000652.1 coordinate 2,789, forward strand.
TCCTTACCGCGCGCTCTACAGCCGGTCGCATGACAATCTGCTCTGCGCCGGGCGGAATATCAGCGCCACCCACCTGGGGCTCTGCACCACCCGGGTAA
>DASXVL010000653.1:0-4279 GCA_036504255.1 Armatimonadota bacterium
GTCCCCTGTTATGTCCATCCCTGGGAGAGCGAGGCTATGGCCTTGCTCCAGGCAGTGCCGTTGACGCAAGCCTAGCCTACAGGCCTTGAGCAATTACCTTTTTACAGCGGCTTCAATGCCTAACGGTAACGCAACTGGGGCGTTCACACGCGCGGAACGGTAGACGCCCAGCACTGCTTCCGTCGCTTTGCGTCCTTCCCGTCCGGTAATGGGGAAGGTGCGCCCCTCCAGCAGGCACGCGGTGAAGGACTCCAGCACGCGTGAATGACTGTTGCCATAGCAGGCTTTACCGACCGCCGGTTCACACGTTTCTTCTTCTTCCACAGTGAGTTGGCACGAGCCATCGACGACCTGCAGGAAGGTGAAGTCCTCCGGATCACCGACGTTCACTTCGACCGAGCCTTCCGTGCCGTACACCTGTAAGCGGGTCTGCCAATTCATATGGGAGGCATTCGTCGCCGCGATATGCCCTTGCGCGCCGTTAGCAAAGGTCAGTATGGCGGATGCGGTATCTTCCACTTCAATGCAATGGCCCCAGCGCAACGTGTCGTACGTGCCGCTGACGGCGGTCGCATCGCCGAGCAGCCAGAGCATCAGGTCGATAAAGTGAATGGCCTGGTTGATGAGGACACCGCCCCCCTCGTACGCCCAGGTGCCGCGCCAGTCGGCGCTATTATAATAGGCATCATCGCGCAGGCAGCGGATATGCGCGCCGCCGAGCAGTAACTGCCCAAATTTCCCATCCTCGATAATACGCTTCAATTGCACCATCACCGGATCGAAACGATGCTGGAAGCAGATACCGAGCTGGGTACCAGCTTGATCCGCTGCGGCGATCATGGCATCCATGTCGCGGGGATCAAGCGCCATCGGTTTCTCGCAGAGGACGTGTTTGCCGGCCTGCGCGGCGGCAATCGACATCTCGGCGTGCAAATAATGCGGCGTGCAGACGCAGATGGCGTCGATATCCGGGCGCGCGAGCAATTGGTGGAAGTCGGTCGTGGTGTACGTCGCGCCGAACTGCTGGGCGACGTCGGCAGCCCGTTCGGGCATAATGTCGCAAACGCCGACAAGACGTGCGTCCGGAAGGAGGGAGATGGCATGGGCATGCACGGCGCCGATGACGCCACAGCCGATGATGCCGTAATGTAAAGTCGTCATATGCTGTAGTACTTTCCTCGAAGGATCGCGGCCTGCGATCAATCTCTCTATATGATTCTTTGGTTTCGCACGAAAAACTCCTGCCGCCGTCGGAAATTTTCCGGTATGGGCCATCTCTGGAGAGGGAATCGCGCCAGGAACGGGTATTCTAGCTATAGTCCGGTGTGATGCCGCCGTGACGGATTGGTGCAGCATAATGCCTTTACGCGTATTCCAGCGTCGGCGACCCGAAATTTTCCCGGTCTCGCCTCCTCCCCCGTGCGCCGCACATTTGCGCCGCACGGTGACGACCCTGTCGCCACAGGACGAACTCAGGACGGCGGTCTATCAAGTCCATGCGCAATCCGTCACTGCCTTGCCGGTAGTGAGTGATGGGCAGTTGGTGGGGTGGCTGACGGATCGTGACCTGGCGGCGCAACGCATACCGGATGCGCCGTTGGTGGGCGATATCGCCGGGCCAGTGCCGGCCGTCCTTGCGCCATCAAACACGCTGAGCGAGATGCTCGCGGCGATGCATACCGCGCACGCGAGTCTGCTGCCGATCGTATCAGCGGAAGGTTATTACCTGGGCATCGTCACCCTCGCCGACGTATTGACGGCGGCGCAAGGCGTCGTCCCCGCCCCGCGCATCGGCGGGATGGCGACACCACTCGGCGTATACCTGACCACCGGAAAGGAGACCGGTGGCGTCGGTACGCTGGGGCTGATGCTCACCGGCGCCGTGATGTCCGCCATGCTCGTGTTCGTGCAAATTCTCATCGTCGTCCTCGCCTTGTCGGCATTTCATCTGACGCATTGGGAGTTTTTGGCGAACGTCGCACGCGTGATTACCGAGCAACCGTTGCAGGGGAGCACGACGGAAACAGCGGCGCTTTTAGTCGTGGCGAGCGCGCTCACGATGGTCGGGTTCATGGCCATGTTGCGTTTCATGCCCCGTATGGCGGGATACCATGCGGCGGAGCACCAGACGGTGAATGCCATTGAGGCGGGCGCGCCACTGACTCCGCAGGCAGTAAGCCGTCATCCGCGCGTCCATCCGCGCTGCGGCACGAATCTCTGGGCGTTCATGACGTTAACCTATCTGGGGGTGTCGCTCGTCAGCATGTTGCTTGCCACAGAATTTGGCCGCGCGCACCTCTCACTGGTGATGAGCCTCGTGGTGGGATACGTGTTATTCGTTGCGCTCTTTTGGCGTCGTGTCGGTGCATGGCTGCAGACGCATATTACGACACGCCGGGCAACGCCCAAGGAACTGGCCAGCGGTATTCGCGCTGGTGAGGAGCTCTTGCGCCGTCACTTGGCCGGCACGGGCGAAGCGCCCCGCCCATTCGAGCGTGTGTGGCGCATGGGGCTGGCGCAAGTGATGATTGGGGTCATGATCACGGGGTTCATCATGCAACTGTTACAGTCACCTCTGGACAAGTTGCTCGATTACTTGGTAAGGTAATACACAATTTGTAAACACTCGTGTGGCTCGACATTTCAGGCCCTCATCGTGAGGGCTTTGTTATTTTCCGCAGCGGATAAGGAAGAGTACGGTACCATGATCAAGCAGTTGCTGGCCGACGCGTTAACGAACGCGGCGCAGATGGCGAAAGAGGGTGGGCGGCTCCAGTTCGAGACGTTGCCCGCGTTCAGCGTGGAACGCCCGGCGAACCCGGCCTTTGGCGATTTCTCCGTAAATCTGGCCATGATGATCGCGAGCCAGGCGAAGATGCCGCCGCGTCAGGCTGCCCAGGTGATCATCGATCATCTGCGATTATCCGAGCAGGTGCTTGACCGTGTCGAAATTGCCGGCCCAGGGTTCATCAACTTCTATTTGCAACCGACCTGGATGTTTGAAATTGTCCAGGAAATTCACCGCCGGGGTGACGCGTACGGTCGCAGTAATCTTGGACAAGGGAAGCGCGTGCTTGCCGAGTACGTGAGCGCGAATCCGAATGGACCGCTGAGTATTCCGCACGGACGCGGCGCGATCATCGGCGACGTCCTCTGCAATGTGTTGGATGCCGCCGGCTATGCGGTCTGCCGCGAGTTCTATGTGAACGACGCCGCTACCAGCACGCAGATGGTGCGCTTCGGCGAAAGCCTGGTGGTGCGCTACCTGCAGGCGTTCGGGCAGGATATTGAGTTCCCCGAGGAAGGCTATCATGGCGAGTATGTGAAGGAGTTCGCACAGCGCATCAAGGAGCGGGACGGCGATAAATATCTGACCATGCCCGCCGCCGAACGCCTGGAACTGTTCACCACCCTGGGGAAGGAAGAAATGCTCAACTGGCAGCGCGAAGTGCTCGCCAGCTTTGGCGTGGAATTCGATAACTGGTACCGCGAAAGCTCGCTCATCGACAGCGGCGCGGTCGAACGCGGCCTGGAAGAACTCAAGAAGCGCGGGGAAACGAGCGAGTCGGAAGGCGCAGTCTGGCTGAATTCCACCAAATATGGCGATGACAAAGACCGTGCGCTGGTACGCTCGAACGGCAAGCCGACATACCTCGCCTCCGATGTCGCCTACCACCGGGAAAAGTTCGAACGCGGTTTCGACATTCTCATCGATATCTGGGGACCCGACCATCATGGCTACATCGCGCGCACCAAAGCGTCGATGGCCGCGTTGGGCTATGCGCCGGAGCAGGTGCATGTGCTCATCTATCAGGTTGTGCGCCTCATGCGCAACGGCGAATACGTCATGGGCGGCAAGCGCAAAGGCGACATCATCCTGCTCTCCGAACTCATCGAGCAGGTGGGCCGGGACGCCGCGCGCTATTTCTTCCTGCTGCGCAGCTCGGATAGCGATCTGAACTTTGACCTTGACCTGGCGGTGAAAGAAACGTCCGATAACCCGGTGTACTATGTGCAGTACGCGCATGCGCGTATCGCTAGCATTCTGCGCTCGGCGGAGGAAAAAGGCATCGCGATCCCCGATCCGTTCACGACCGATCTCACCCCGTTGAGTAGTGACGCGGAGTTGAGTCTGATTCGTCGGTTGGCGGACTTCCCCGAGGAGATCGTCACGGCGGCTGAACTCTACGAACCCCACCGCCTGCCGCGCTATGCGCAGGATTTGGCGCGCGAGTTCCATATTTTCTACGACCGCTGCCCGGTGCTCAAGGACGGCGTT
>DASXVL010000654.1:0-6376 GCA_036504255.1 Armatimonadota bacterium
TAGCAATCAGAGATTTAGGGGCCATGGAGAGAGAAATTGCGCGTGGAGAGGGGGTGGGGCAGTCCACAGAAAAGCCCCGCTTCTACGCGTGAAACGGGGCAATGGAGGGCTTGGGAGATGTTTCGAAAACTAAAATGGTACGCCGGGAGGGATTTGAACCCCCGACCCTCAGATCCGAAGTCTGATGCTCTATCCACTGAGCTACCGGCGCGCGCAAGGCATATCATACCAGATCATCGAGCGCCGGGCAAGGCGCAGGCATGGCATAATCGTTCCGATATTAGGGCTGTTGCGCTTGCCGATGGGCAAGCATCTCGTCCAACGTGACGAATTGATAGCCGCGGCTCTGCAACGTTTCGATGAATTGCGGCAGGATGTCCACGGTTTGCTGGACGCCATCGTGGAGGAGGATGATGCAACCGTTGGTGGTTTTGCGTAACAACCGTGCCATGAGCACCTGCTTGGGCGGGCGGGCGTAGTCACCTGGATCATTGGTCCAGAGCGAGAGCGTGTAGCCGAGGCCAGCGGCAAAACGTGCAATCTGTGGGTCATAGTCGCCGCCCGGGGGACGGAAGAGATGCGGCGTCTCACCGGTGATGGCATGGAGGACTTCGCCACAGGCCTTGATTTCCGTGGCGGCTACGGCATCGGACATTTTCGTTAAGTTGACATGGTGGAAGGTGTGGTTACCGAGATTGTGGCCGGCGTTGAATTCATCACGCACCAGGTCGGGCGCCTGTTCCGCTTTCATGCCCACTAAGAAAAATGTGGCATGGATATCGTACTGTTTCAATATCGCGAGAAGTTGCGGCGTGAATTTGCGATGTGGGCCGTCGTCAAAAGTAAGCGCCACCTCGCGGAGCCTGGTGTCACCGTGCGCGATGCGGCGCGCGCGCGCTTCATGCTTCAGGATGTTCTCGCGCTGGAGCAGTTGATCCAGTACCCTGGTATCCACTTCTTGCTGCGCGTGGAGCCAAATTTTATCCGTTTCATGCAGATAGGGCGCGGAGTTCGCGGCGTTGCCCGGTAGCTCCGTTTGGGCCACGGCGATCGAAAGCATACCGATGCTGGCGGCCATGGCCAACAGCACTATGGTACGCACAGAAAGCGACAAACGTCGCGGCAAATGATTCATGAATAATGGTATCTCCTTGCCGAAATCCCTTGATCGATCCAGAGGACTTGGGTGTACAGCGCACTGCAGTATACCCGTTTTTCCTCACGTTTGCACATGATGCGCGTGAGCAGGTACCGCGCTGTCGCGCTGTGGGCGGCAGAAACGAAGGGCTTGGTGCGCCGCTGTGCGTATCGCGCCTATGAGTTCCCAGCTTTTTGGGGTAAAATGAAGTGTATTTCCGCTGTGAAGGTTCACTGCTATGACCATGAAACGCTGTTTATTTCTGCTCGCCCTGCTGCTCTGCCCACTGTGGGGGATGGCGGGTGAGTTGCCGGCGCGGATATTTGCCCAAACGCCAGCGCCGACCGGGGGGGAACTGGCCGCGCCACGTCTGGTCGCGATAGATCCAGCCGCTTCGCGCTGCTTTGTACTCGACAGCGGGGCGCGGCGTGTCGTGGCATTTACGATGGATGGCGCACAAGTGGCGACCTGGAGTTTTGAGGACCTGGGGGTGCGTACCCCGCTCCCGGCTGATCCGCTGCTCCCCATACCGGCGCTGGGCATCGCACAGGGTACCGCCTATCTCCTGCAAGTGGACCGAAATGCACGGCAAGTCAGCGTGCGCGCGCTGGACACGGCGGGCAAGACCCGCACGGTGACGCTCCCGGACGGGGCGGCCAACGGCGCCGTTGCACTTGACGAGGCCGGACGGGTGGTGGTGGCCTACCTGCGGCAGGACGATGGGAAAGTCACGCTGTACCTGGCGCGTGAAACGGACGATGGCACGTGTAAAATGCTGGTGACGCAAGAGAATCCGTGTGACGGGACGCCGATGGCGCTCACGCTGACCGGCTTCTTGCTGACCCCTGATGGGAAAGTGGCGTTGGGGCTGGCAGAGCGCGGCGCGGCGACGTATGGCTATGTGCGGAGTTGGCTGCTACAAGGTACATTGCAGGGAGCCGAGGCCTCGACGCTGCAGGTGGCACACCGTTTTAGTCTGTTCGATTCACAAGGCAAAGTACAGGATCGTTTTCGGGCCGCCGTCACGCTGGCCGGGCGCCAGGGCTATCCTGGGAAACCCTGCGTGCCGCTGTTTACCGCACTCATCTCCGCGCCTGATGGGAGCATGGTGAGTGGCGGGCATTCCGTGGACCCGTTTTTGCGCGTCTATGGTAAGGATGGCGCCTTGCTGCATAGCCTGCCACGTGCCGTGACGGGCGGGCAGTCGATTGCGCTCTGGACGGCGAATGGCGGCGCGCGGATCGTGGCGATCGATGCCGCCGGGCAACAACTGCACACGCTTGCGCTCGACGGGCGTGTGCTCGGCACGTTGGGCACGGTGGCGCCGTATGACCTCGCGCATCCGGTCGCGATTGCGGCGGATAAGGAGACAGTCTATGTGGCCACCCGCGCCAACGGCGGGTATGGGTTGTTGCGCTTTTCGAGCAGTGGCCATTTGCTCTGGACACAACCGTTGGCGCCGCCCACCGGCATGGCGCTCGCACAACCGGTGCTGGCCATCACGGCCAGTGAACGGGTCTTGATCGGGTGGCGGCAGCCGAAGGCCGCCGGGGTCGGTTGGGTCGATACGGTGATGGAGGATGGCACGCCGGGCATCCCACTCTGGCCCGAGCCCTATGTGAAAACCAGCGGCGCGGCCCGCCCCGTGTGCGCACCGCTCTTGATTACCGGCACCAATGGCCGGGTCTATGCGACGCGCGAGATGAAAGAGGGCGTGCGCGTGCAAGCCTATTCATCGGCCGGCGCATTTTTGCAACAGTTTCCCGCGTCGCTGCAAGGTTTGACCCTGGCGCTGGGGCCAGGACAACTGGCATTGGTGCGTCCTGATGCGACAGGACTGGTCATCGTGCCGGTGTCTCCACAAGGTACCGAAATGGGCTGGAAGCGCATTCCGCGTCCCGCTGAACAGGCCAGCTTCTTTCCGGCGTTGACAACGGGAGCATGGGGATGGCTGACTTCGACCGATTCCTTGCTGCAACTCGATGAGAATTTTACAGTCGTCGATGAGTTGACCGTGCGCGACCAGAATGGGCTGCTGGTGGATAACGTGGCGGCGATTGCCGGCGATGGCGCAGCAAAGATCTACCTGGCCGTGCCGGGGCAAATTCTTGTGGTCGAGCCGTGATTTATGGTGGGGCAGTTGGGCATGCGCCGGGATGTTCCAGCGCGTTGATCCGCTCGGCGAGACTGGGGTGCGACCCGAACAGCACCTCGGCCCAGCGCGGTGGATTCTCCTCCGCCACGTTGAGGCGTCCCAGCTTATGAAACGCTGCGATGCCCGCCGCCGGGTGCGGATAGATGCGCACGGCAAAGCGGTCGGCTTGCCACTCCAGGTGGCGCGAGAAGGCATTGCCGATCGGCAGGGCGATGAGGGAGAAGACCATGCCCAGCGCCATAATGATCGGGTAGCTCGCCGGATTGCCGAGTGTCGCGACGCCCAGAAAATCATGATAGCGCACGAGCACGCGTTGCGCGACCAGGGCGAAGAGATAGGCGCCGATGAACGTGCCCAGCACGGAGAAAAGGATGCCCTGGTAGATGTGCCCAAGTACGTAATGCCCCATCTCATGCGCCAGCACGAACTGTACTTCCTGCGGGGTAAACTCCTTGACCAGCGTGTCGTAGAGCACGATGCGCAAGGTGGGTCCGAACCCGATGACATAGGCGTTGACCGCATTGCTCTGCCGGCTCCCGTTCATCTCATAGACATCCTCGGCGTGAATGCCTTGCTGGTGCGCCATCTCCAGGATATCGTGCTTTAGCGGGCCGTCCGGCAGTGGCGTGAATTTATTGAATAGCGGCGTGATAAAGACCGGCGTGATGAGCATGAGGACGATGCTCACCGGTATGGACGCCGCGCTGAGCCAGAGCCACCAGGTGCGCGGGAAGCGGCGCAAGAGTGCGTACCCCAGCACGGCGAGCGGAAAACCGATGACGATGCCCACGCCACCTTCCACCAGGTAATCGCGCAACCACTGTAGCGGCGTTTGGTTGGAGAGGCCGTATTGGTGGGCGAAGAGATAGCTGCTGTAATAGTCGAGCGGCAACGTGAGCAACGTGCTCGCGACCGTGAGTATGCCAAGCACGGCGGCCAGCCCCAACACCCAGCGCGGGCCGATACGTGTGACCAGATGGGCGAGCCAGCGTGTGCCACCCAGGCCGATGAACGCGAAGAGCAACGCGCCTTCATAGAGCAGGGACACGAGATAGAGCATGCGAGCACGCGCGGCGCGTTCATGCGCCCGTGCCTGTTCTTGCGGCGTGGGCGTGTCATCGCGCAGGGTGGGGGACGCCTGCCTGACGGACGACAGCGCAGTCTGCTCGGCGAACGCCGGGAGCGACGCGGACGCCGCCATGGCGCCGAGCACGCCCAGCGTCGCGAGCACCCCGAGCAGGGCTACCCGTCGCCATTGTCGCCATAACCAGCGTATCGCACGTCGCATTGTCGCTGTTATACCCTGTTTCACCTGAATGAACTACCGCCTTTTTCGACAGCGGTAGTTGATGATCTAGCAGACTTCGCAGGCGTTCGCAGTATTATTCAGCATGCTTGATTGCCCATTTAATGAGAAATCGTTACTATTGTTTGTGATGGCAGGTGCCACTACAGAATCATACCGTTGTGGCAATGACCCGGTAAAGGGCAAATCAGTTACTGTGCGCATGCTCGACAAACTATCCAAGCCCGACAGGGGTAAGCTTATGCATGATGGAATCGCTAAATTTGGCATAGTTAACTGTATTGATTTGGTTATACCAGGCGCAGCAGCTATTTACGGCATCTACTATTTTACGTGGTTAGCGTTCAGTGAATACGCAAAAATCGGGTTAGGCGGCCTTATATGTCCACTGTCTTTTATTTATATGATTCTGTATTTTACGGTGCGTTTCCTCGACCTCCCTTATCGCATAGAGATAATAGACCGGAAACTCGTACGCTGTACCACGCTCTTTTCGGTATACGATGTTCCGCAAGAACAAATTAAGAAAATATCGTTATTGATTTGGCGGGTTCCGATAGGCTTCATAACCTGTTTGAATGGAAAACGGATTTGGCTCTATAGAGATCTCGCGGGTCTACCGGAACTCATCGCAGAGCTACAAACAATCAGGCCATTTCTTAAAGTTGAGAAAACGCTATTCGTTTAGGGCTCAGCAATCAGCGGCGACGAACTGCGCACAATGACGCAGCGTTCTGGCCAGATGTTACGTCCGGCTATGTAGAGCATGAAAGGTGGTTCTATTCCATGTTTCACCCCAGTTATAATTGTCAGCGTATCACCCGTGATCTGGACATCACCGGGCGTGTGGATGATCCGCTGTGGCAACACGCAGCGATCGCCGAGCTCACCGAACCGACCACCGGGGAGCCGCATGCCCTGGGTACTACCGCCCGCATGCTCTACAATGACCGCTATCTCTATCTCGGTTTCCACTGCCAGGATGACTACATCCAGGCGACACTCACCGCGCATGACGCCGAGGTATGGACGGAAGGCTGTTGCGAGGCCTTCCTCTGTCCGTCGGATAAGATGCGGCAATATTATGAAATTAACGTCAATCCGCTGAATACCGTATTCGATACCTTTATCTTGAACGGGCGGGAGAACATGTCTTCGCCCTGGACGTGCACCAGCCTCATCGATTATACCTGCGACGGACTCATCACCCGCGTGCATGTCGATGGGGAAATCGGGGTGGTCGGTGGCGTCACCGGCTGGACAGCGGAATATGCCATCCCCTTCACCGCGCTCATCGGCGCGGATCATCTCGTGCCCGAGCCCGGCGATCGCTGGCGCATGAACCTGTGCCGTATTGGCTCCGCCCCGGCGCAGGAAGATATGCGCTATTACGCCTGGGCGACCATCGGCGCGGTCAATTTTCATACCCCCTGGCAATTCGGCACGCTGTGTTTTGGCGGAACCATCGCTTGATCAATGGTGAATTCCTCCAGGGTAAACCCCCGGCTCTGTGGGGTGGACTCCCAACGTTTGACAGTTCCGTGACTCATTATGATTCTCTCTGCGTATGATGTCATCGTTCACGAACGGACAGCAGAGGAATGCCCTCGTGCGTGGTTGCCCTATCAAAGCAAACGGGATAGCCGGGCTTGGGCCCATAGTATTACCCACATCTTTTAGCGGTAGTTTTCGCAAAAAAAAGGCAATCCGTGCTGCTCATGCCCGCTCTATTGCTCCCGATCAATCGGTCAAACGAAGAAAAATCAGGGCTTTATCC
>DASXVL010000655.1:0-3600 GCA_036504255.1 Armatimonadota bacterium
ATAGCCAAGGCGAGACGACGCATTGGTAAAGACCTGCACACTGCCGAGTGCTAAACGGGTCATGTCATGTAAAGCTTCCTTGACAATCGTAATTTCCCCATGCTATCTTTTGTTAAGGGCGCTTTACATCAGGCGGAGGCAAGCGTGCGTAACAGGGTAAAAGAACTGCGGTTGCAGCGCGGGATGACGCAGGAGGAATTCGCCGAGCGCGTTGCTGTCTCCCGGCAGACGATTATCTCCATCGAATCCGGCCGCTACAATCCATCCATCCTCCTTGCCTTCAAAATCGCCCGTGTGTTCGGATTAAGCATAGAGGACACCTTTCTCTGTGCGGAGCAGGAGAAATAGCATGAGAGCTACCCAGAATGCCTTCGTAAATAGTATTTATCTGTTGCTCTTTCCGGTATGGATCGGGCTGTCGCTATTTTTCGCCGGCCTATTGGCACTGCCGGACATCCAACATGGGGCCATACCGATTATCGCTTTATTGCGGACGATAGCTACGAAAAAATTCATCTCCATCTTTGCTGCAACAGGCTTCCTGCTGCTGACCGTGATCGAGCTGTTTGATCTGCCGAGAAGGAAAGATCAGGGAATTGTTTTCATAAAGGTACGGTGGGTCAGTACCCTATTCTTCTTGTGCTATGTATTGATAATCGTTGCGCTTTCCGTTGCATCTGTATCCCCGAACGAACTCCACAACGACTTGTGGACCTTTTTTATGCTACTGACCGTTAATCTATATTTTTGGACATACCCCCCGAGTCTCATGCGTACGCTGCTGGACCGTCTGGTGAATCATGACCGATGGACCACAAAATTGGATGAGCGTTTCCAAGTGGTCTGGCAATTATCCGCTGCATCAGCGCTATATTGGATAGTTGGCCTGAGCTTTGTATTCGGCTCGTTGTACGACATTATGATTTCCCGTCAGTGGCCGCTAAGGTCGCTCATTGAGACGTCGGTAATCTTTATTATCTGGACGCTGGCATATCGGTATCGAGCGCAGCGGGTGTAATTGTTCAGGCTATGTCGTGCGACTCGCTGGATTGAACACACTCACGGCGGCTCAGCGGTATAGTCCAACTGCGCCCAGAGCACCCAGAGCGACGAGCAGAGCAGCAGGCCGAGGTAGGGCTGCCACAGCGAAAGCGCCGTCGCCGTGAGGTAGACCGGAAAGGCCAGCAGATACGCCAGCCGCACCCGCTGCAATACCTGCTGCGGCACCTGATCTTTGATAAGCTGCCGCCGGCGGGCCGCCGTGTACCAGAGCAGATTGTAGGCGAGGTTGATGAGGACATGGGTGCCGCAATAAGCGGCTGCCGCCATGTGCGCGCCCGGACGGTCGAGATAGCTCGCCAGCACGGCGGTGGGAAAGGGCACGAAGGTGATCAGTAGCAAGAGGAAGCCGTTGGCGTAGAGGAAACGCGTATTCACCCCATCGAGCAGCCGGAAAAAGCCGTGATGATTCACCCACATAATGAGGATTGCCGCGAAACTGGCCAGAAAGGCCAGTAACGAAGGCCATAACGCCACGAGCCCGCGCAGTAGCTCCAGATTGGAGGCCGTCGGCGCTAACGACGGCACCTTGAATTCGAGCACGAGCAACGTGATGGCGATGGCAAACACGCCATCGATAAACGCCTCCACGCGATGCGTCTCCTGCATTTTCTGGCTCGGCATGCGCTAATCATATCGCCAAGATGAGACGCGCGTTGCTCAGAAACTGTTAAAAAAGCTGCGCCGTCGTCTGACGGACCGCTTGCGCGCGGCCCTTTGTCGAAATTATCACCACGATCTGCCGGAATGCCGGCGCGCGCAACACGCAATAGCTACAGCCTGCCACGCCCCTGGTTGTCGGAAGAGCTAACGCAACGGCCCCCGCTCCGAGGAGCAGGGGCCGTGTCGCTTGGGGCAACATGGTTACTGCGCTTCCGCGAACCCGCTGGTGGGGAAGAAGTTGTATTTGGTGATTTTGTCGAGGATGGGGTCACCATCTTTGCTGATGAGGGCCTTGTCGCCGCGATAGAGTTCGAAGTGCTGCGCACCGACGGCGAAGGGCACGCGGACATGGTTGATGCCCGCCGGCACCTTCATGATGCACACGGCGTTTGCCCCGGAGACCACCCGCAGTTCGGCGGGTTTCGTGAGCAAGGTAGTGACGTAGATGACGTCCGCTATCTCGCCGTACTGGCTCAGCACCGGTTTGTCGTCGGGGGCCACGGCGTCTTTCGGATGCGTGCGATAGAAGAAGTAGAGGCTGTCTTTGCTGATGGGCGGCTGCTTACCCGTCTTATACCAGGCGATGTAGTAGCGGTTCAGCGCCAGGTACCCAGCGTGCGGGTAGCGGCGCAGCTCCGTCAACTGGCCAAAATATTTCGCCGGGTCTTCTACCGGGCAGAGATACGTCGATTCCATCCAGTCATTCCAGGTGAGCAACTCCAACCATTCCGGCTGCGCCTGCAGAATGGCCGCCCATTGCATCGCCGTGCCCTCGCCGCCGCGCGTCTCGAAGTAGCGGCGTTGCGGGAACTGCTGCGAGCCCCAGTAGACCGGGCTGACGCTCGCCATGCTCAGTTTTTTCGCCTCGTGCAGTGCCTTCGTCGTCGCGCTGTTCGACGCGGACATCTGCTCCGCCGTACCGGCCGCGCCCCAGAAGAACATGCCGTCGACCAGGTCGGCCCACTTCGTCACATTCTCTTTTTGCATGGCGTATGTCGGCTGCTCGATAGCCTGGCCGTTCGGGCGCGCGTAGAAGGCGGGCACGAAGTACACATCGTAGCCGTCCTGCTTGAGCGGGTCGAGCACGTCTTTCTTCCACGCCACGTCATCCATGCCCCAGGTAGAGACGACGATGCGCCCCTGGTAGGTGAAGTAGTTGGGATGCTTGCCGTAGGTCTTGATGGCGTCGAACAGGTATTCCACCTTGCTGAAGCCGCCGTAGAACTCGAAGAAATACTTGAAATCGGTGCCCAACTCCTGCGCCGCCTGCAGCATCATCTTCACGCGCCGCGGGTAGTGCGGCTCGTTGCTCCACGCGCCGCAGTCGAGCACGAAGCCGTCGATGCCCGCCGCCTGCGCCTCGCGTATCTCGCGCTTATACCCGTCCAGCGTTTCCCCATACGAGGCGAAGCAGACGCAATAGTTCGCGAAGACATAACGCTTCGGCGTCGCTGTGTTCGCCTCGGCAGTTCGTGCGACGGTGGCCGACACGGCAATGAGTACCAGCAACGCCAGGCATACGCCCGCGCGACCCAGCAGTAACGACATAAGTTTCCCTCCACAATAAGGAACGTTCTCGGCGTTGGAACCGATTCCAGAGCTATTCGCTTGATTGTCGGCTAGATGAAGCCGGTTGTCAAGAGGGGGAGGACAGAAAACCGGCAGAGCTTCTTTGGGAAAGAGCGACTTGGCTATGCCCCTTGTAAGTTATCTCATCCAGGCGGTTGTTTCCTGCCGGGGATAGCCGGGCTTGGGCCCATAGTATTACCCACATCTTTTAGCGGTAGTTTTCGCAAAAAAAAGGCAATCCGTGCTGCTCATGCCCGCTCTATTGCTCCCGATCAATCGGTCAAACGAAGAAAAATCAGGGCTTTATCC
>DASXVL010000656.1:0-3084 GCA_036504255.1 Armatimonadota bacterium
GGATAAAGCCCTGATTTTTCTTCGTTTGACCGATTGATCGGGAGCAATAGAGCGGGCATGAGCAGCACGGATTGCCTTTTTTTTGCGAAAACTACCGCTAAAAGATGTGGGTAATACTATGGGCCCAAGCCCGGCTATCCCAGGGGTGGAAAGGACAGCCTGGCGTATGCCATCTGGACTCCAGGCTGCGCTGGACACTATCAGACCGTGCTGTTACCAAGGGTTCGGCCAAACTACCGAAAACATTTGTTATCAATTTCTCGCAAAGTGAAGAGGAGTTGGTATGCCGCTCGCGAACAATACCAACACAATTGCTTGCCTTGGAGGGCGCATGATGCGGATACGTGTGGGGATCTGTCTCGGGTTGTGGGCGCTGGCGCTGGCACTGTGCGCCGCGCCGCGGTTTTCTGTGGCGACGCCGGACGCGTTGGCGTTTCGCGGGGTGAGTTTCGTGCCGCTGACGCCGTTGGTGGAGTTGTGGGGCCTCACCGTCTCTGTCACGCCGGAGCACGGGCGCACGCTGCACATTGCGCGCGGCGCACGGCAACTGACGATTAATAGGCGCACGGGCGTCGTCGCCTGGGCGGGGCAGACGTGGCGCAGCGCGCTGCGGCCCTTCACGCGGGTGGCGGTGGACTACGTGCCGTTGCGCCCGCTGGTGATTGCCCTCGGTGGGCAACTGACACAGGCGTCATCCACGCTCACCGTCACCTTGCCCGGCGCGCCGACCGCCTGGCACGTGCCGCTGAAATCGCAACCCGGCCTGCCCAGCGCCTATCGGGATGCGAGTATCGAACTCTACCTGGTGCAACGCGACGGAACCGGCCGGCGGCGGCTGACCTACGATACGGTGGACGACACCTTGCCCGCGTTCTCTCCGGATGGCGCGTGGTGGGTCTCGGCCAGGGCAGGCGCCCTGCTGCTTCGTCAACCGGCACAGCCGGCTGGTCGCGAGTTTCCGCTCGCGCGCTACCGGCAGATGCCCACGCCCGATACCTGGTCGCCCTCCTTCTCCGCTGACGGCCAGCAACTCCTGTTTTCGTGTCAAGGCCAGATCTGCCTACTTGACCTTGCGACAGATCGCCTGCGGGTGCTCGCGGATGGCGTATACCCCTGTTTCCGCCCGGGGGCGCAGCAGGTGGCGTACACCGCGAGAAACGCCGACGGCTCGAACGCCGTGATGTTGCTCGATCTGCCACAGGGCACGCCGCAGCGGCTGGCCACGGGCTGCCGCCCCGCTTTCAGTCCGGATGGTCAGACGCTCTACTTCCGCCGTGACGAAGAATATCCGGGCGCGCGTGACCGCGGTACGCTGTTTCGGCTGTCATGCGCTGCGCCGGGTGGCGTCGCCCGTGCCGTTCCGGTACTCGCCCAGGCCGCTGCGCTGGAGACGCAAGTGAGCGCGGATGGACAGCTGATCGTCTTTGGCCGCGATGGCGCGCGACCCGGCATCTATCTGGCGCACGGTGATGGCACGGCGGTACGCCGCGTCACGACGCACGCGAACGATGGCATACCCTACCTCAGTCCCGATAGCCGGCACATCGCCTTTCACCGCGGCAATAGCCTCTGGATCATGCGCGCCGACGGCAGCGGCCAGCACCGGCTCGCGCCCGCCGCCTCAACCACCTATTATATGGGGCCTGCCGTCTTCATCCCGGCCAGCACCGCCGTGCTCTACCTGGATCGACCGCAGACCCCTTTGCAAGACCTGGGATTATAGGCGGTGCGTGTAGGTGCAATAATCGTCGATGAACACGACTGCCCTATTGGTCCCAATGATAGGTTGATGGATCAACAGCTTTGCCGTCGATTTTGATCGTATAGTGCAGATGTGGACCGGTAGAAACACCGGTATTACCGACTTTAGCGACGACATCACCTCTGGTGACATGGCTATTGAGTTGGAAATGCGGCGAATAGGAGCTGAGGTGGTGATAGATGACGAGGCGGCTCCGTCCCTGCCGATCCTTACCACAATCAATATAGACGGTATTGCCGCCGCCCGAAACCGGCCTGCGCAAAATGATAGTTCCATCATAGATTGCCGGCACCGGTGTACCTATTTTGGCGCGAATATCTACCCCGGCATGATTGCTGCTCGCTCCAGCAGTGGGGGCTCGTCTCGGACCGAATTTTGAAGAGATATCTCCTGTGACGGGCAATCCAGAACTCGGAATGTCCGCTCTTTTGGGATAATCAGGCTTGCTTTTCGGTGTCGGGGTCTGCTGGGCAAGCGGTGATGAGTGCGGCGGCTCCGCCGGGCGTTGCGTGCCGCCCCGCGCTGGGGACGAGCCAGCCGTCGTGTTGGGCTGGTTCACCGGACCATAAACTGTGGACGGTGCGGCCGTCTTCTTGGGTTGATTCACCGGACCATAGAACGAGGATGGCCCGGCCATCACGTCGGATCGCGGCCCAGTCATGTCCGGCGGTGCTAGACTCACGGAGCGCTGCAGCAACTGCGGTTGCTCCGCCGCCGTGTCCGCCGCATCCAACCCCGTCTGCGCGGTGAAGTTGGCGTGCCAGTCATGGTCGAGGTGTTCAGGGGCCAGCGTGCCCGCGGCGACTTTCGCCAGGCTGTCCACCGCCGTGCTGCGCGCGGCGTCCTCGGCCGCGTCCCGGTCGCCCAGTTGCACGGCGGCCGCTTCGATGGCGGGCTGCCAGTGTGCGGGGAAGTCGTCCAGCGGCTCGGCAGGGTCCCACGGCTCCGCCACCTTCCGCACGGCCGGGTCGAGGCCATACACCGTCAGAATCGTCGGCGTCAGGTCTCTGCCCGCTCCGGGCAGTTCGTCCAACGCTTTGTGGATTAAGTTGTCGGGTGTCTTCTCCAAGTGGCGCTCCTTTCGACCTCCGCAGCGCTCGGCCGGGCTGTCGTCCCTGGCTAACGCAAAAAGGCGTATCCCTCGGCAGACCGAGGAATACGCCACAGCGTCATGTGATGCAATTGTCCCTCAATTATACCGCGTTCGCGCCCGCTGCGGAAGCGGTGCTGTTGCCACCAGCCTAACCTGGAATCCTTAGCACTGTCTGGAAGCCGACCGCAGTCGCGCTCAGCCTGCCGAAGAACAGCGCCGGAGATGCCTC
>DASXVL010000657.1:0-5257 GCA_036504255.1 Armatimonadota bacterium
AAATCGGCATCATGATCATGGACGCCAGCAAGCGCGGTGTAACCAGATACCGCACGGGATTCGTGGCCAGGGCGCGCAAGGCATCCACCTGATTGGTAATCCGCATGGAGCCCAGTTCCGCCGCGTAGGCGGAACCGATACGGGCGGCAACGACGATGCCCGCCAACGTCGGGCCGAGTTCACGCGCCATGGAGAGCGCGACCACTCCGCCCACGTATTGCCCCGCGCCGATGTTCACAAACTGCTTCGCGGTATGCAAGCCAAGGACCATACCACCGAAGAGCAGCGTGATGAGGACGATGGGGAGCGATTCGATCCCCACGACGGCCATTTGCTCGGTAATGCGGTTGCGCGCGCGCACGTTGCCGTACGCGACGCCTTGCAGCGCATCCCAAAAGACGATCGCTCCCCCGCCCAACGAGGTAAGGAAGGCCAGGATGCTGCGCCAAAAGTCTACAAGTACGATGAACGGATTCATAGGCTGTATTGTGTGATTCGCCATCCGCTTGGCAAATGCCTGCCGGCACGTGTACGACAGATGGGAGAATGCGCACCCGCTTAGCAGGGGGTAGGCGGCACGACGACGGGCAGCGCCGAGGCGCGCATACCGATCTCCACGGGTGACTGGCCCACCAGATCGCCATCGAGCTGCAGTTGCACGCGGGGTTCTGCGGTAATCGTGAGGTGGCTGGTTTGAAATGAGCGCACGTTCGGGTGCTTCTCATGCAGGCCGGCAAATACCGCGCCAATTTGCGACAGCCGGTCGAACGCGCTGTGCTCGGCGAAGATGCAGACGTCGAGCAAGCCGTCATCCATGCGTGCCGTGGGAGACAGCGAGAGCTCATACCCATAATGACTGGCATTGCCGACCACCACCAGCCAGGCCGGAAGTACGAGTTGGTTTCCGCCCACTTCCAGGTGGAACTGACTCGGCTTATAGCGCGCCAGCACCTGCAGGCCCGCCGTGATGTAGGCCAGTGGCCCGAAATAATCCTTGAAATGCGGCACGATTTCCGATACCACCTGCGCATCGAAACCCAGTCCGGCCATGAGGAGGAACGGTTGCCCGTTTGCCATCCCGACATCCAGATAACGCACGGGCCCAGCGAAGGCCACCCGCAGCGCCTGTTCCGGATCAAGGGGAATGTTGAGTTCGCGCGCGAGGAGGTTGGCCGTCCCGGTGGGGATAATAGCGAGCGGACAGTCGGTATCCAGCAGCGCCGACGCGACCAGGTTCAGCGTGCCATCGCCGCCGGCGCACAAGACACGTTCATAGCCGGAGGCGACGGCGTGCCGCACGGCAGCGGTTGTCTCATCCGGTGTCTGCGGTAGCGCGAGGTCGAGGGTATGCCCGAGTCGCTGCGCCGTCTCTTGCAGGAGATCGGCGCGGTGACGCGAGCTACTGCCCGCGCTCATATTCATCAGGAGTAAGGCACGCATGGCATCGCTCTTTCGGGGAGGTGTGATCCCATTTTCAACAGGCCACCAACACAGCATCTCCCGGGAAGGCGATCCCGGGAGACGCGTAGGCGGAAATTATAGCGCGGAATCTTCCTCATCCGGCAATCCGGTGTCCCCATCGGGGAAGAGGGTTTCCATCTTCGCGCCAAACTGTATGGGTGTCTGGCCGAAGTTCGCACGGACTTTGGCTTCCGTCTGCTGCTGCT
Source organism: Armatimonadota bacterium (assembly GCA_036504255.1). Lineage (GTDB taxonomy): Bacteria > Armatimonadota > Hebobacteria > CAIYQO01 > CAIYQO01 > DASXVL01. The sequence continues at coordinate 1,668 of DASXVL010000657.1, forward strand.
CGGCCAACCATTGTTGATCATGCAGGTGGGAGCGCAGTCTACTAATGATCCCGCGGGTATTTTTCTCTGCGGGATCGATCTGCAGGCATTTCTGGTAGACGGCCAGCGCTTTCTCGAAATACGACCAGTCGCCGGTGAAGATGCCTAATTTCGTGTACACGATAGCCAGCGCATGCCCGACACGCTGCGGGTCCCACAGGCGGTCTTGGATCGCATCCAGGTTGGTCGGATCACTTTTCACCGCCGGCGTCAATGGCTTGAAGCGATCGGATTCCACGACCGGCAAGAGTACGTTCAACGCTTTCCGGTAATTGCCCTCACGCTGCATATACAGCCAGGCGAGATCGAAGCGGTGCGGCGGCTTTTTCGGATTGGCTGTGATGGCGCGAATGTAGACATTCCGCCCGGCGTCCTGCCAGCGTTTCTTCTCGATCGGATCGTCGGTGAAGCTGTAGATATTCCACGCTAGGTGCCACCCATACGTTGACCAGGCATCCGTCAGGGATGGATTCAGTGTGACCGTCGACTCCATCGGGTAGACCATGTCATACAATTTTCCCTGGTGGAAGAGCGTGTCGGAATAATCCCACATGATATTGGCGACCAGATAGCGCTGCCCACCCAGCATGGCGAAAATGGCCGGGGTCCCACCGCCCCCACGGAAGATGGCGGTAAAGACGCCGGTGCCTTCGGTCGGCGCAGGGCGCCAGGACTTCCACACCGTACGGTGTTTGGTCTGAACGGATTCACCCCAGGATTTGGGGTTACACATATTGTTATCCAAGGGCCAGCGCACCACAAAGAGTGCGAGCGCCATGACGCCAAGGATGATGGCCGAGCGATGTCGGGCATGCATAGAGAAAGCCCTCCTTACAGCTCGCGATAGTTAAAGATGAGAATCGCCAACATAAGGGCGATGATAAGATAAATTGACGCGCTGCCAATCGGCTCCAGGATGCGTCGGGCCGTGAAGGAGATCGTCTCCAACTGCACGATGTCGTAGCGCAAATCCATCGCCTGGAAGTTCGGCAGCAGTTTCTGCACCAAGCCCAACATCGTCTTGGAAAAGCCGTTGCCTTCGCCGTTCTGCGCCATATCGTAAAAGAACTGCGAATAGCTGCCGATAAACCAGACGAGCGAAGAGACGATAATGGTGCCGATCCACGACATGAAGGTGGAGAAGAAGATGATCAACCCGGAGAGTACGGTGAGCATGGCGTAGATCATCACCACCGCCAACAGCATGCGCGGGTCGAACTGATGAATCTTCACGAAATAGACGACGAAAAAGAGGATCGAGAGCAGGGCCAGGGTAATCCCGTTCACGCCGGCGGCGCCGAAGAATTTACCGAGCACGAACTGCCACCGGCGCACCGGTTTGGAGATGACCGGGTAGAGCGTGCGGCTTTCGATTTCCCCCGGAATCATGGTGAAACCGGTGAGAATGGCGATCATGGCGCCCAGGATGGTGATGACGGCCAGGCCGGAGTCCACCAGCGTCTGACGCATCTGTGCGGCGCCGACCGCGCCGGAGGACATGGCCCCGAGCACAAGAATGGCAGCCAGCACGAGTAAGACGTTCAGCACGACACCGCGTAGCACGCCGGTGACCGTATTGCCGGCAATGAGAAAGATCGGTCGAATGTGAGACATGACTTAGATACCTCGAAGTTCACAGCAGCGTGAGGAGTTCCCACGCATTATTTCGTTTTCGCACCCTTTTGCAAGGTGTCCACCGTACGACGCAGGGTTTCTTCGCCCACCGCTTTGAGGAACTGCTCTTCCAGCGTGGACTGCGGTCGTGTCACCTCGATCAGTTCGCCGCTCTGGGCGTGCAAGAGGTTCATTCCACGGTAGACATCGTCCAGATTCTCGACGCGCAGGGTCATGACGTCGCCATGAACCTCCGGCTTGAAGCCGGCGTCCTTGAAGGCGGCAATGCCGTCACGCGAGAGGTTGGTTGCCACGAGCTGCCACTGCTGGCTTTCCGGCACTAATTCTGACACGGGGCCGACCGCGATGAGGCGACCGAGGTGCAAAATGGCGACTCGGTCGGCCACGGCTTCGACTTCGGAGAGCAGGTGGGAGCAGAGCAAGATGGTGCGGTGCTGTTTCTTCTGTTCGAGGATGAATTGGCGCACCTGAACCGTGCCGATGGGGTCGAGGCCATTGGTCGGCTCGTCCAGAATGAGCAGATCAGGATTGTTGATCATCGCCTGCGCGATGCCAATGCGCTGACGCATGCCGCGGGAATATACACGAATGGGCATGTCGGCGCCGCGTTCGTGCAGATCGACCATCTTGAGCAGCACTTCAATACGTGCGGTCCGCTCTTCCGTCGGCACGCCGCAGAGCTTGCCGTAATAGTGGAGCAGCTCACGCCCGTTCAGGTACTCGTAGAAGTACGGGGCTTCGGGGAGATACCCGATGCGACGCTGGGCTTCCACATCACCGGGCATGTGCCCAAAAATCTCCGCTTCACCCGTCGTGGGAAAGAGCATACCCAGCAGAATTTTCATCGTGGTCGTTTTGCCGGAACCGTTGGGACCGACGATCGCGAATGTCTCACCTGGCTGGATATCAAAGGTGAGATCAGAAAGGGCGTGGATCTCTTTGCCGGTCATCAGGCGGTACGTCTTACTGAGACCGCGGATGTCCACCACTGGAGTGGTCGTCGGTACTGCGACCGCCGGCGAGTTCGCCGTTGCTACCATGGATGATGGCTCCTTACATAATTAATGAATCGTCCGGAGACGGGATTGTGGGGTGGACGGGCCAGCGCCGCCACCCATATTCTGTTAGAGTATAAAGTGGCGTCTGCCGAGTGTCAAGAAAGGGCGCCTGGCGTGCCGGCGCGCTGTCCACTTTTCCTCGACATCTCCGAGAACATGGCGGCAGCAGATGTCGCCATACTGCTGTTACCCAGCAAGCGATGTCGGTAAACGGCAGACACCCCAAGCCACCGGACGCGCGCAGCGATCTGTACTAAAAGAGCGTCCAACGCCGGTGCAGGAAGCCATCGCGGATGGCGGCCCACTCGTCGAGCACACTACGGATGATACCCTCGACCGGCGCGCGCAACACTGCTTCCGGCAGATCGCACTCCAGATACACCGAGACCGCCTGCGGATCGGTGATCGGGGAGCCGATACGCGAGAGCAACGCGCAGGAGGCGGCGCGCACTTCAGGTATCTCCGCGCACAGACGCTCGACGATGAGTTGCCCGTAGACCTGGTACAGTTTGCCGACGTGCGACACGGGGTTCTTTCCCGCCGTGGCCTCCAACGTCATCGGACGCATGGGGGTGATCAAACCGGTCGCGCGGTTACCCCGGCCCACCTGGCCGTCATCACCTTGCTCGGCGCTGGTACCGGTGGCGGTCAAATAAAAAATGCCTTCTTCCGGACGGTCCGCCGTGTTCACCGCGACGCTCACCGCACAGTGGGTGAGCCCCGCCGCCATCTCGGTCACGAAGAGCGCGACCGCCTCCTTCACCGCCAGGTAGGTCTCGGGATCGGGCGTGGTGGCGGCGACAAAGGCCACCGCTACCGTGAGGTAGATATGTCGCTCCACGCGGAGGCCCATGACCT
>DASXVL010000658.1:0-4670 GCA_036504255.1 Armatimonadota bacterium
AAAGATACGTGGCATACGAGAGAGTATAGAAGATTTCAGTGTGGATGACAGGCGATCAACCGGCGGCAATGACAGACCTGTCCATCACTGTATCCAGTGCCCGAGGCCACCGTCCGGCGATGGCCTACAGGCTGCTAGGGGGTGTGCAATGATTCTCACGGCGAAAGCAGCAACCCAGACGCGGGCCAGCCATCATGCCGGGCCACTCTGGCGCCTGCTGTGGAAGGAATTCAGCGAACGGCGCTGGTGGGCGATCTGTTGGGCGCTGGTCATACTGGCGGTATCATTGGTTGCACATGGGCAGCGCTTTTGTGGCGATGTGGGCTGGATGCGCTGGAACTCTCTGTCTCTCGTCTTTGCCGGGGTCGTCGGATTGGGCGGATACACGGGCGAGTTGAAGCGCGGGCGGGCGTTGTTTCTCTTTACGCGCGCTGTCCGCTGGCAGGAAGTACTGCTCGCGAAAGTGCTCTTTGGCGCGATCATGCTACTCGGCGTGCCTTTGCTGGCGGCGTGCATTTTCCGCCTTACCTGCCCGGAGCCGTACCGCCACTTCATCACACTGCCCAACGTGCTCTCCGGCATTGGCGCACTGGCGCGGCCAGCGGCGCTGTGCTACCTCGTCGGACTGGCCTGTTCCGTTATCCTGCCCGGCCTGGCTGGTGGGACGCTCGCGGTCATCAGCATCAGCCTTGCCATCGCAGTTATGCTGTGCGGCAGTGAACTGTTCTGGTGGCTGTGCTACTACCTCAAACTCGTCAACGATACCACGCCGAACATTGAACTAATGATGGGTAGCGTGCGTGTCGGCATCCTGCTCTTCGCCATACTCGGCGTATTGTGGGGCGGCGCGTCGGCGCTGCGGTCCGGACTCTACCGCGACTACGTACAGCGCGTCAAACTCTTCGCGCCGAGATTGATCTTTGCCATGCTCATCGGGGGGCTACTCGGCCTGTGCCTGCCACAATCACTGACGGAGCGGCTGTTGCTGCACTGGTACCCCCGAGACACCAATGTCATCAGCCCCGGCGGCAGCTATGCCATCGTGTTCTACCAGCAACGCGACGCACTGTTCTGTATCTACACCGGTATCTTTGGCGATCTTTCAGGAGATTTGCGCACGGAAGTCGTACGGCTGGCGGATCATGCGGTGCTGCGTCGCATGACGACGGAAAAACGTGACAATTACCTGGGATCATACAATTGGTACTGGATCACGGATTCGGTCGCCGTAGGTAATTCCAGCAGTAACACTACCCACAATACGTTGCTCTATCACCCGGACACCGGCAAAATTATCCCGATAGCAGCGGAATCCATCGGCAATCCCTCACCGGACGGACGCTTTGCTGTTTCTACAGAAGTAACGCGTGAGGATAACCCACGGCGCTACATACGTCATCTGTATTTTTGCAACCTCGATAACGGTCGCACAGCGGACGTAGCCACTCCGGTCACAGATGACCGCTATTGCGTGGTCTGGTGGGAATCCAACGACATTGTGGGGTACTACAGCTCTGCGGGATATTACGGCACGGTTCCGAATAAACGACGACACGTACCCCCGTTCCGCGAGGCCGTTCATCATCTGCGTGTGCCGCAATTCTAATATTAGCTGGCGCTGGGGAAAGCCCCCTATCCCCAGAAGGCATTTCGGCCTTGCGGACGAATTATGAGATAAAAGGAGGTCAGCACATGCAAGATCAAGAGAAAGTCATACAAGCGTTCAAAGACGCCGGCGAAGCGCTCAATGCCGGCAAAGTGGCCGAGATCACCGGGTTGGATCGCAAGACGGTGGACAAAATTATGGCGCAGTTGAAAGCTGATGACCTCATTGTCTCGCCGAAACGGTGTTGCTGGACCTTGAAGTAACCAGGCATGCCTGCAGAATAATCCTCACCCCCGCTGCCCTGCCGACTCCGCTGGCAGGGGCAGCGGGGCGATAGACCTCCGCCGCCAGGTGGCTTTGTCCCTTCCCCCTCCTCTTTTCCAGCCACTGCCCCAACTGGCGGGTTCTTCGACCGCTATTGCGCCCGCTCGACTCTACCCCGACGACCACTCTGCTGTCAAACGTACAGATCGCTACAGCTCGCGGAGCAACCGGGGCAAAAAGATCAAGCGAGATGGTAAGCGACTTTATCCGTGGGCTGTATAGCTACCATACACCATGAATATCACAACCCTGTCACCGACATATTGTCGTATTGCATCAGCGAATGTTACGCGCTTCTGCCGACCGGCAGATTGACGATGACTACGACCACCGCCACGACCACCAGCAGGTAGATGAGTCTGCCGCCGAGGTGGCCCAGCAGACCCAGCGGTCAGAGGAGCAGCAGGACCACGCAGATTGTCCGTAGCGGTTCACGCGCCGCGTTGAGGAGGATACGCAGAAAGCCGGGCAAGCAGTACCGGTATTACCTGTGTAACCATGCCTCGACATTCGGCTACGCGACCTGTCCGGTAAGCATACCGGCAGGGGAAATCGAGCAGGCCGTAGTCGCGCAGCTCCGACGCTTCTTCACGACACCGGAGATGATTGCGGTGACCGCACGAAAAACACAAGCATTGGGTGACAGACCGCTGCCGGAACAGGAGGTCGCACGGCAACTCGGACAACTGGATGGCATTTGGGATGAGCTATTCCCCGCTGTGCAAACACGGTTACTCCAACTGACGGTGTCGGAAGGAGGATTGGATGTGCAGATGCACGCGGATGGGCTCTCTTCATTGATGAGCGCATTACCGGGAGAGGCATACGGTATGAACGAGGTGGCACTCGCCAGTACGAACGGGGACATGCTGATGCAAATCCGATGGCGCTGACATAACGGCTAGGGTGGACGCAAATTACCCTGCCTACGGGGAGCGAAACGGCATGCGCGCGCCGAGACATCACCGCCGATCCGGTCGCACTGGCCATTGCCAAAGGCTACCGCCGGCAGGCACTGCTGGATAACGGCACCTATCCGACGGTGCGTGCGCTGGCCAACGCGGTAAAGATGGATACGGCCTATGTCGCCCGCACCATCCGGCTGATATTGCTGGCGCCGGATCTCATCGAGGCGATCATGCCCGGGCAGTGCCTACCCACGCTCACGTTACAACGGCTTTCACGAGAATTTCCCCTCGTCTGGGATGACCAGCGACGGGAATGGGGGGTGGCCGCATCGGAGGTCACCAGAGACACCACAATGGGAGGGTAGATATGAAAGACTTCACGCAGATTGACCTGGAGGCAACACGCCCCGATACCAATGTCAACGACACTATCGCGTATTGCTTGAACCGGCTGTATGCCGACCAAACGCACACCGTCGGTGATGAAGTCGTGCAGGGTTTGAGTTTTGAAGAATTAATCGGCACACTGCTGCAGGCGCGCGATTTGTGCAACGAACTGAAGGAGAGTGATGAGGAGGAATACACCGGTTCCTACGCCAGCGCCCTCATCTCACTATTCTGAACGGATGTCAGCCCTGGGAGACCAGGGCTGACATCTATGCTGGCCGAGTTCGGTGAGCGGGTGGGCAAGGCGTTGGAGACGCTGGAAAGCGGCTTTGATGATGCGACGGCAGTCTTGGCGTTGCCGGAACCGTACCGCAAGCGCCTGCGCACCACCAATAGCGTCGAGCGCTCAATGAGGAAATTCGGCGGAGGGAACGGGTCATCCGCATCCTCCCCAACCTCGCATCGGCGGAACGAGTACTTGGGGCGGTGCTGATGAAGCAGGAAGACGAGTGGACCACCGGCCACCGCTATTTCGACATGACCGGCTATTGGGAGTGGCGGAAGGAGCAGGAAACCGTCACACCAGCGCAGGAGAAACGGCTGTCCGTCGCAGCCTAAATCGGACAACCAGCGAGAGAGAATTTACACCACATTTTGGACTTGACCCAAGAGGTCGTCCACGGTTTGACGTTTGAGGAATTAATTGGTGCCCTGCTACAAGCGCGTGACTTGTGTGAGGAATTGCGGGAGAGGGATTAAGCTGATCCGGTGGCGCTAAGCAATGCCCATCAGTATTATCACTCAAACGGCAGTCACGAGAATTTCCACTTGTATGGAATGACCGCAACAGGAATGAGAAGTAGCCGTAGCTGCATGCTGGCAAAACGCACACACTCGGCGAAGAAGTCGTGCTTGGCCTGATGATCTGTTGAATAGCATCATATCATTGGCAGCCAAACTAAGACTAGCATCCGACCATAACCCCACGGCTTACACTCGACCCAAAGATCAAACTCTCGCTCAAAACCGAATGCAGAAGAAGGCATTACTCCGGTAAATTGACGGTTTTTTGTCCACGACTCATAAAGCGGATCTTGTTCTCGTACTCGAATATGGCTTGGAAAGGCTAATCGCTGCGACGAAGGAGAAATAGAATACTCGACACTTAAAAGGAAGGCGTCCTCGTTCGAAGCTTGCGTTAGCTTATTTGAAGTATAAAAATAACGACTATAGATACTATATTCATTGTCAATCTCATCCGGGGTTCTCGCCACTGATACTTTAGCTGCAGCAGAATCACTTACATGGTTCTCAATAGAGAGCAACGCACACGGCCTTGGGTTTGTCTTGACAAATCGTATCGCAGTGGCCTCTATCGAGGCCACATACTTAACAGATAATCGATCAATCGCATTGAAGCCACCACTTACTGGGAGAGAGAATAT
>DASXVL010000659.1:0-2337 GCA_036504255.1 Armatimonadota bacterium
GGTCGGGACGGAAAAATTATATTCGGCCCACCCGAACATGTCCTTGATCCCTTGCGCTTTCTTCTCGGGCGCTTTGCCTGCGTACCAGATGATGTCGCTGCGGTCGTAATTCCATCCGTCGCGTTGCAGCACGAAGGGTTGCCGGTCAGCCCCCAGTGCCGCGAGGCCGGAAATCGCCCACAGAGCGAGGAGTAGCATACAGATGTGTTTCATACGATCTTTCTCCTTTACTGTACGGACTATTTAAAGGGTGGTCATGCCTATCGGCGATAGAGAGCCACTCACTCCCGTTGCCGTCGATACCGGTGACGATGCACTGGCTTCGGACAGGCAACCCCGTCACATTGTCGATGTCAACGACACCGGGTCAGGGGACTTGACGCCACTTTCAGAGAGAGTGGTGAAATTGGGGGGCATGTGCATGGAACCTCATGGAGCTGCACAAACTCATTCACCGGCTATACAATAACCCTTGCACTCCTATCTCGCAATAGAATCGCAACGCATCAGGTCATGGTAAGCGTACCATCGCCACGGACGGCAGGAAGGCATTGGATGATTGTTCCGATTTCCCCGAGATGGGTGAACCGAGTCAAAACATCGTCACGCTGTCACTTTGCGATGTCGGGTATATGGTCGTCGGCGGGTCAGATGCAACCACCTGGTCACCACGCCAGGTAAAACGGTAGTTTTTCCCATTGCGCATGGTTTCCGAACTGGAACGCTCCGGCAACGCATAGGTAAGGGTGATGCGGTTGCCCAGAGCCAGGGTATCCCGCCCAATGAAAAGGTACGGACCGATCCAGAAGGCTTCCACCGGGCGGGTGTCCACACTGAGGGTCACGCTCTCGCGTGGCGCCCATCCCGGCACGCGGATCAAGACGTTGTCCCGCACCTTTGGAGTCACGGTCACGCTGGCGAATTCCGTTCCATACTCCACCCGCACCGAGGCCGTGTCACCATCCGCGCTGAACAGGAGATTCACCGCCAATCCGCGCGTGTCGTGCGTCACCACGTGGGCATAAACGTCCGTCACGGAATGGAGAACGGCAGCGAACACATCATGGGTCGAGTCGATGCCATACGGATCGATATAGACGCCCCAGGCGCCGAATTTGCGGGGGTCTTGTGCCTCGGGGAAGCGTTCGGTGATTTGCGACGGGAGAATACATGCGCGCATCCAGCGCTCCACATCGTCCAACAGGTCGAGTTGCCCGTCGCGCAGGGCCAGCCACAGCGCGAGTTGGATGGCATCGCCGCAACTCGCATGCTCCCCCACGGGGATACCATCCTTGTTGGGATGGCGTATCTTGCCCAAGTCGTGCGCGACATACCCTGTCTCGGTCACTATGTACCGGCGTACAGACTGACGGTATGTGCACGCCACGGCGTCGATATACGCACGCTGTCGTGTCAGGAAACCGAAGAGCAGCAGCCCCCGCAGTGTGCCGAGGAACGAATGCGAGTGCCCAACATGCTCGGGATCGATCAGTTCCGGACGCAAGGAGCCGTCTGCTGTGAGGATGCTGGCGCGTTGATGAGACGCGATGCGTTCGGCAACCCGCAACGCCAGCGGATCGCCGGTCGCTTCGTAAAACCAGACGATCCCCTCCAGGCTTCGTCCAAGACTAGCCGTGGAGTCACACCATTCACCCGGTGCGGGTTGGGCAACGAACGGGTCGTCAGAGACCTTTTTCGTCTGCAACAGTGTGTAGTCGATCCTGCCGTCCTCTTGTAGGATACGATCGATGGTTTCCAGCAGCCGATGTCCCTGCTTGGCCGCCCACGCATTGTTTCGATACCGCACCAGGGCATGAAAGGCGATCATGGCTTCACGGAAATTGTGGGGATTCACCGTGAGGGGCAGATCGGGCTGATCAGGCAGTTTCATCAGCAGCCCATCCGGATTATCGGTGAGACGTTGCAGATTGCGCAGCATCGGCCCTTCGAACTCCGCGGGTATCGGCAGGCCGGTGACGGCTTCACGCCGCAGCATCGCATCCCACCAGCGCCCGGTATCGTGCGCCGCCTCATACCCGCCGGTCGGCAAATAGTCACGGTCGTGGTTTAGCCAGGCAAGGCAAGTACGGCCGGCAAGGTCAATGGATTCAAATAACGTCTGCATGGTTGATGTCTCCTTAAAGGATATCAGTTCACCCGTCGCAATTTACGTGTGTTGACCCATAAACTCAGCGAATATGGGGAGTACACGTCGGAGTTCGGCGGGTGGAAAATTTTCGCTGAGTTCGAACATAAAGTTGCGGTTCGGAAGCTGTGCGAAGAACTGCTCCAGGAACAGCCAGATACCATCCCGGTCGAGGGAACAGAGACACGCCG
>DASXVL010000660.1:0-7768 GCA_036504255.1 Armatimonadota bacterium
CTTCAATGTATCGTTGTCTATAAATTCGACAGGAGACATAAAATACCTCTGAGATGTTGTCAATCTTATCGCCGACTTTATCCGCTCCCCCTCGGGGATGAGGGCGACGGCAGCCGGCAGGACGAGCAGGCCAACGCCGCATCGATGCAGAGGCAAAGCGTTCACAGACACATTCAGATCACCGGCGCGACCGGCACGGTCAGGGTGGATGACGCCGAGTTGCTCCCGGTGGAATAGGATATTCGTTGCGTTTTTCGTGTCAGGGCTCTCCCGGCCCTGACACAGAGCATGATGTGAGCCCCGTAGGCTCCACGCAACATGCGGTCAAGTAAAGGAGGGTCTTATGAAAAAAGTAGTCATTCTTTCTTTGCTCGTCTTCCTGTGCATGGCGTATGCGCAGGCGACCACCAGCAGCGCCACCCCCTTCATCTATGCCCACTACATGCACTGCTTCGTTCTGGGTGGCATGCCGAGCGGTACGCAGGTGCGTACCGGTGTCGATGATCCGACGAATTGGCCGGCGCTGGAGCGCGATTACCGCCCCTGGTGGTCAGCCGCGTTAGCGCCGCTCGGGCTGCCCAATATTCCATCCGCCGTCCAGCAGGATCTGGATATGGCCCGCGACGCCGGGCTGGACGCGGTGGCCTTGCTTATCGGGAATAACCATCTGCCGAACAGCGCCTACGCGCCAGGTATGAATCTGCTCGCGCAGACCGCCGCCACGCACCAGGTCAAAATCATTCCCGACCTCTGGCCTGCCGTGCTCACCTACGACCAGTGGGTAACCTTTGGACAGCAGGTGAAGACATTCATGGACGCGCATCCGGGGGCCTTTTATACCTACCAGGGCAAACCGGTGATCTCACTCGGTAATGCGATGGGCTACGGCCGTGGCTACAGCAACTTCCAGGAGTGGGCCAACGTGCAGGGCTTCTTCACCGCCTGGGGCGGCGCGAGCACCTGCTATAAGATCGTGAATGTCCCGTCGGACCCGAGTAACCTGGCGGAAACCGCCTGGGGCACTGCCGCCGATGCCTTCGGCCTGTGGGCGACGTCGCTGGGGTGGGGTGACCGCCAGGACACCGTGCTCAACCAATGGACATCGACATATGGCAAACCGCTATTTTGGCCGGCGGGCCCGAGCTATTACTGCCTGCGCCAGGGGAATGAGAGCATGACGGAGATGCTGGGCGTCTCGCGCTATTGCGATCAGTGGCGGCGCGCCATTGCCGGGCAGACCGGCGTCGAAGTGCAGACGTGGAATGACTTTTCCGAAGATCATGGCATCACCGACACGAACTACTGCGGGCGCGCGCTCATCGACTTGACCCGTTACTTTGCGGATTGGCTCCACCAGGGGACACCGCCGACCATCACACGGGATAAAGTCTTCCTGTTCCACCATCGTCAACTGACGACGGCCACGCTCACACAGAACACCTTGTTTTCCTCGAATATCAGTTGGCACATGACCCCCACCACGGATTACCTGGAAGTGGTCTCATTGTTGCAGACCCCCGGCACGCTGCACGTACAGGTCGGGACAAGTTCCTGGAATCTGGATGCCCCGGCGGGCTGTCACGAATGGCTGATCTACGTGCCCTGCCCGCGCACAAACTCCAACCCAAATAATCAAGCGTACACGCGCCCGACCGGCTCCTACCCAACGACGGATAGCAACCGCACGGTGACCGTGGCAACCGCGATTCCCGCCGGCACGCCCGCGGTGACGCTCTCGCGCTATGGCGAGGTCATGACGACGACCGTCACCAGCCGCCTCCCCCTGGCCAGTACCGCCCGCTTTGAAGACCTGTGCCTGATCGGCACCGAGGCAACCGCCCCGGGCGCGATCCAAGGGTTAGGGTTCGACGAAATTCTCAACGATCCGACCAAGCTTGCCTCGTGGGCGCCGACGTCCGGCGCGACCATGACGCCGGATACGACCACCACCTGGCAAGGCCACACCAGTCTGCGCTATGATATCACGTCGAGTGCGAGCGCGCCCGGTACCTACAACTACGTGTTGGTGGATCCCAGTTCAACCTACGTGGTGTACTGTATCATCAAGGGGCAGAATCTCACCTTCAATACCAACACGACGAAATATTTACAGTTCGACCTGGGCCCGGTGACCAACTTTTGGACCCTCAAACGGTCGATTCCCTTCACCCCGTTCAAGGATCTGAATCTGTCCGGCACCTTTGATTGGACGCCGGTGATGCTTACCGTGAATACGCAGGCAGGCGATGGGGCCATGCGCTTCCGCATCGGGCTCAACGCCACCACGACCGGCACCTTCTGGATCGCCGGCATCCGTGCCTATAAAGTAAACTGAACGTACCGTGGAGGCGTCGTCGCTACGGGAGACGGCGCCTCCGGCTCATACCAGCTGTGCTGAAATCAACCCTCACCCCAACCCCTCTCCCCGAGGAGAGGGTACTTGGTTATAAGGGTGCAAGGCGACACTACTGGTATCAAGAAAGGAAAAAACGCACCATGACACGGACCTTCATCATTTGCACGCTGCTCGCCGCACTGTGCGCAACCATGCAGCCCATTTCCGCCCAGGCGGCCAAGCGGCCGTTTGTCTACGCGAGCTATATGCACTGTTTCATCCTGGGTGGGATGGCCAACAAGGGACAGTTCAATAACGGCGAGTCGCCGCTGCGTACCGGGGTGGACAGCCCGACGGCGTGGCCGGAATTCGAGCAGGCGATGCGCGGTTGGTGGTCACCGGCGCTGGCGCCGCTGGCGCAGTCGGGCATTGACGCTGTACGCAAGGAGTTCGATCTGGCCGAAGAGGCCGGGCTCGACGCGTTCGGCCTGCTCGTTGGCGCGAATCATTTCCCCAAAAGCCAATTTGCCCCGGGCATGCGCCTGATGGCACAAGTGGCGATGACCCACCATGTGAAGATCATCCCCGACCTGTGGAATGGCACTCTCACGCGTGAGCAATGGCAGCTCTACGGCGAGAAGGTCAAAGCGTACATGGACGCTTATCCGGGCGCGTTCTTCACCTACCAGGGCAAACCTGTCATCTCGCTCGGCTGCCCGTTGGGGTATGGCCGCGCCGTGGCCAAAGCGCGGGGCGCGAAATTCGATGAATGGGATGAGGTAAAAGCCTTCTTTACCCCTTGGGGCGGGCCGGAGCACTGTTACAAAATCTTGAATATCACCACCGACGCGAAAGATCTGGACGGCGGGTACCGCCAGGCGGTCGAGGCGTATAGTATCTGGGCCGCCCCGTACAGCTGGGGCGATCAACAACATGACGTCGTCGCCCAACTGGCGAAAGCCGATGGCAAAGACGTCGCCTGGCCGATGAGCAGCACCTATTATGGCGGGCGCAAGGGCTGTGAGAGCATGTCGGAAAACCTGGGCGTGTCGCGCTATTGCGACCAATGGCGGCGCGCCATTGCGCAGCACACCGCATTCTCGACCGTGCAGACCTGGAACGATTTTTCTGAAGACCACGGCATCATCGACAACAATTACCGTGGGCGCACGCTCATGGAATTGACACGCTATTTTGCCGACTGGTTCCACGTAGGAAAGGCGCCGAAGATCACCCAGGAAAAGGTCTTCCTTTTCCATCACCGCCAGTTAATCACCGCCAAGCTCACCGAGGCGACCATCCTTGCCCATAACGACAAATGGCATCTGACGCCCAGCACGGACTACCTGAACGTGGTGACGCTGCTGCGCAAGCCTGGCACGGTACGCGTGCAGGTCGGCGGCGAGGCTTGGACGCTCGACGCCCCGGCAGGCTTCCATGAATGGCTGGTCTACGTGCCCTCCACACGCACCGAAGCCGGTGACTTGAAAGAGGCCTTCAATCACGGCGCGGGCAGTTACCCGACCAGCGATGCTAACCGCACCGTCACCATAGCGACGCGCATTGCGGCGGGCACGCCGGTGGCCACCCTCACGCGGCGCGGCACAGTCCTCGCCACCGTCAGCAGCCGGCTGCCCCTGGTCGATACCGCACGCTGGCAAGACCTGTGCATGGTGGGCGCCATGGCCACCGTGCCTGACGCCCGCTAACAGGGCGCTCGACTTCTGGTAGACGCGCCACGTCGGGGCGGGAATCAGTTCCCGCCCCGACGTGGTATTTGCTGCGATCTCGGTCGTGTTACGGTAGCGTTTTGATGGTCAGCAGATTGGAAAACGCACCGCTGCCGTCAGCATTGTACGCCTGCACACGGAAGACATACGTCGTGTTCGGTGTCAAGCCGGCGGTTGAGTACGACGTGGTGCCTGCCGGACGGACACCGGCAATCACCCAGGTCGTGCCCGACTGCCGCTGGATGTAGAAACCCGTCGGGGTCGGTCCGGTGTAGCTCCAGGAGATTGTAACCGAGGTCCGCGTGATACTGGTCTGGGTCAGATTGGTCGGCGCCGGCGGAACCTGACCGGCCGTCAGCGCATTGGCCGTGCCGGAATACGCGGAATTCCCGACCACGTTCACCGCCCGTACGCGGTAGTAATACCGGGTCTTTGGCAGCACCGTGGTATCGGTGAACGTCGTGATATTCATGCCCACCGCGAACGTGGTGGCCCCGGTGAAGGACGTGTTCGTGGCGCGTTGGATGCTGAACCCGGATTCGTTATTGGCATTGTCGCGCCAGGTTAACGTAATGGTCGGCGGGTTCGCGCTGAGCGCGGAGGCCGTCGCCGTGAGTGTCGATGGCGCCGCCGGCAGCGAGGTGGTCGGCGTCGAGGCGACCGCCGGACTGGAAGCCGGCCCGGCGCCCATCACGTTCGACGCGCGCACGGTAAAGGTGTAGGTCGTGTTGTTGGTCAACCCGGTGACGGTGAGTTGCCGGACGTTCCCGGAAGCGGTTCTGCCGCCGGGGCTGGCTGTCACCGTATAGGAAGTAATCGCACTGCCGCCATTGGAGGCCGGCGCGGCGAAGCTCACCGTAACACGGGCATTCCCGGCCACGGCGGTGACATTCGTCGGCGCACCCGGCACGGTGGCCGGCGTAACGCTATTGGACGGCGCGGAGGCCGGGCCGGTACCCGAGCCGTTCGTTGCGCGTACGGTAAAGGTATAGGCCGTGCCGTTCGTCAATCCGGTGACGGTGAGCGGACTGGCGGCTCCGGTGGCGGTGCGTCCGCCGGGACTGGCGGTCACCGTATACGAGCTGATGGGGGCACCGACCGTCGGCGCGGTAAAGCTTACCGTGGCCTGGGCATTCCCCGCCACCGCCGTTACATTCGTTGGCGGTCCGGGCAAGGCGGAGGGCGTGACGCTATTGGACGGCGCGGAGGCCGGGCCAGTGCCCACGCTGTTCGTCGCCGTGACGGTGAAGGTATAGGCTGTGCCGTTGGTCAACCCGGTGACGGTCAGTTGCGTGGCATTCCCGGTGGCCGTGAGGCCGCCAGGACTGGAGGTCACCGTGTACGAGGTGATGGCGCTGCCGCCAGTAAAGGTTGGCGCGGTGAAGCGCACCGTGGCCTGGGCATTCCCGGCCACCGCCGTCACATTGGTCGGCGCGCCCGGCGCCACGGCCAGTACCACCGTATTCGACGGCAAGGAGTCGCCGACGGCGTTATATGCGATGACGCGATAGGTATACCACGTCAACGCTTGCCGCGTCGTGTCGGTAAAGGTCGTCGTATTGGCGGGGGCAAAGCCCGCAGTAGTAAAGACGCCGGTGCCGTTGGGCGCGCGTTCGATGCGGAACCCGATTTCATTTGCCGGGTTGCCGAGCGTGCTGGCCAGCGCCGCTGGGGTCGGGTCGGTCCAGGTGAGGACCGCCGCCGGGCTCACGGCCAGGTTGCTGGGAGCGGAGGGCAGTACATCGCCCGTCTGCAGCACGATGGGACGCATCATGTCCATCTCTTCATGCCCGAGCAGGTGGCAGTGCCAGACATACTCATGACCGAAGTTGAACAGTGCGTTCACAGTGGTCGTGGGGTTGTTTAAGGGGTCAACTGGCGAGAAGCCATCGGTGGAACCGAGCGGCATGGTTGGGTCCAGCGGACGCACGCTCTGGCCGATACCGAAGCGGAGCAACGGTTCAGCGGGCTGTAGCGCCACGATGGCGTCTTCCAACGGGTTCATACGGACGGTTTCTTTCCACCCCAGTTCGTTGGCGTCGGGCGGGCGGATCGCGCCGTCCCAGCCCACGCGATTGATGAGCTGTACGTTAAACAGATGTACGTGGATGGCATGGGTGTCCACGCCGTTATGCGTGATCTTCCAGATCTGCGGCCCCCCGTTTTGGATGAACTCGGTGGGCGGATCGATATAGCCGAACGGAATCGTTGTCTGGGTGTTGAAGTTGGTGAGCGGCAGTTCCACGCCCAGCGTGGAATTCATGCGCCCGTAATCCAGTTCAAACAACTCCTGGATGGCCTTGCGCTGCATCGGTATGGTGATTTTTAAGTTGGCCGTCGCCGTAGCGCCCGTGCCGCCACCCCCAGTGAAGACGACGGTGGGCGCGACGGTGTACCCCGTGCCGCCGCTGGTCAACGTGATGCTAGCGACGACCCCGGCGATGGTTGCCGTGGCAGTCGCTCCACTTCCTTCACCACCGGTCAGGGTCACTGCGGGCGCCGAGGTGTACCCCGTCCCCGCGTTCGTTAGTGTGATGCCGGTCACCACGCCATTGGTCAGCACGGCTGTCGCGGCAGCGCCCGTCCCGCCGCCACCCGTGAAGACGACCGTCGGCGCGGTGAGATAATTTCTGCCGCCATTGTTTATGGTGACGCTGTTCACGACTCTATCGATCGTAGCCGTGGCAGACGCTCCGGTACCCGTTCCGCCGGTGAAGCTCACCGCGGGCGCTGAGGTATACCCGGCGCCGCCCGCCGTCACGCTGATACTGGCGAGCGCCTGGAAGGCCGGCGTGAAGGTCAAGGACGTGTCTTGGATCCTCGAATAGGTATTGGTCGTGGTGTTCCCATAGGCCTTTTCCGGGATGATGGGCGGCGGCTGGCACGCGGCGTAGGCGGCCGGCCAGGCGGCGTTCAGCGCAGCCAGGTTAAAGGCCGGGTCTGCCGTCGCGCCCGCGACTTCAAAGCGCATGATGGTACGGATATTCGGCCCGAAGCCCGCCAGCGTGGTGGGCGCGCCGCCCGTAGACGTCTGGTCCGGATCGCCCGTGTAGTAGTCTAACCGCGTGTCGAACGCCGGAACCGGCGCGCCCGCGTCGTTATAGAGAATAATCTTGGAGCCATCCGGCACGCCGGAGAAGTCCACAATGACATCCGCGCGTTCGGCTGGTCCGAGGAAGAGCGTTTTATTAGCGACATTCAAGACCACGATGTCACGGCGGTTATACACATAGCCCACCGGCGTGTTGGGCAGCACCGTCGGCATGGGCAGGAAGCCGCCCTCGGTGCCGATCTGGATCATCGCGGGGCCTGCCGTGGTCGGGTCAGGCACGCCGCCGTCGCGGCCATCGGTCGGCCAGGTGGCGGGCCAGGTCAGGTCGGTCGGCAGGTGCGGCACCGCGGGCACCATTTTGACTTCCGTCGGATTGGCCGGGTCCACATAGTACAACTGCAAGTTGAGATAGCGATCGTTGCAGGCGTTCAAAATGCGGAAGCGGTAGGCTTTACGCGCCACCGGCAGCACCGGGTACGGGGTGCCGTTCACCAGTGGGGTGTCCATAAAGGCTTCCATCACCATGGAGGGGTTGGGCGTGCCCGGTGTATCCAACGGCCCCCCCGGCACGCTGGCAATGGGCGGGAATTTTAAGAGATCGGGACTGACCGGCGGCCAGAACCACGGGCCATAATCCCAACGACCGAACGG
>DASXVL010000661.1:0-3503 GCA_036504255.1 Armatimonadota bacterium
CGCTTGCTCACACCACGAGACAGGCTGCACGAAATGGCACAATGCGTATGCGCTGGTAGACATAAAGATTAGTCGCGAATAGTATCCCATATTTACCCCAAACCGTTTGGGGTCCAGAAGGAATCATTATGACCGCACAGATCGAACGTGTTATTACCGAATATGCATTTCCATCCCTAATAGATACTGACCCTGACCAGTACCTGGAACTTGTCGAGGCACATGCGCAGCGATTGCAGCGTATCGGTGTCACGCATCTCATTATCAACTCCACGGCGATATCGCTTCCCTGGGTGATGGACCCGGAGAATTCGTACCTGCGTTTTACCACCTACGGGCATACGTTGGATAAATATGTGACCTCAACCTATAACGAGGGACTGTATCATGCATCAGTGCTGGAGCTGAACCGGAATCTGCTGTTGCAGCAGGCCAAATTGGCCAAGAAGTATGGCCTGCGTTGCGTCTTTCGCTGCGTGGAACCGATTCTGATGCCGGAGAGCTTTTTTCGGCGGTATCCCGCGTTGCGCGGGCCGCGCGTGGACAACCCGATCTGTTCCACCACGCCGTATTATGCCTTGTGCCCGACGCTGCCGGAAGTGCAGGATCATTATCAGCAGATGATGCGCAAAATGCTGGCGTTAGTGCCGGAAATCGATGAATTGCACATTTTTACCAATGATTCCGGCGCGGGGTTCTGCTATTCGAACCACCTGTACGCCGGCCCCAATGGCCCGGGGCATTGCAAACATATTCCTGCGGCGAAACAGGCGCAAATCTTCGTGAAGACCTTGCTGGATGCCGCGCATGCAGTGAATCCGGACTTTCGCGTGGTGATGACCTCCGGCTTAACACCGCAGGAAAAAAGCGCCTATCTGCAGGATAGCGTGCCGGGCATGGCCTCCTCGGTGTATAGTGCCTTCGCCTGGATGGCCGGGCTCGAAGATTGCTGGGTGAGCGTGGCGATTGGTCCTGAGGCGCGAGAAGACCAGCAGCGCATGCAAGAAGGGCGCACCTGGCGCGATGCCGATTACGCGGCGCGCATCCGTCAAGTGCACGAGCATGGCGGACAGGTGTATGCCTCATATACCTTCGATTATTACATGGGTGATGAACCGCGCCCGTATCAAACCCATGAGGTGATGACGCAATTACTAAAGTGGGGGGTCACCAATATCATCGGGGGCGGACCGGGCATCACCCCCTACAGCGCGAATACCGCCATCATTCGCCGTACGATGAACGGGGAATTGCTCGCCACCGAGCAAGCGGTAGCGGAACTGGCCACCGACTGGGTCGGCGTGGAGTTGGCCCCCTCCCTCTGCGCGATCTGGAAATTAATCGACCAGGCGGCGCGACTTCGCCCGATGCCGCCGAACGGATATTCGCTCATCGTCATGCCGTTGATTAATGACATGCCCATCGTCCCGGATGAATCACGCCTGACTGATGATGCCCTGGGCTATTTTTTCACGCCGGTACAGCGCGATGAGCAGCGGATGAAAGCGCATCAGGGTGGCGTCTGGCGCGTGCTGCATTACCAACCCAACGATAAGGCAGCCTACCTGCGGCAGTATGAGCAACAGTATTTCCCGCTTTACGATCAAGCGCTCGCAGCATTGGAGCAATTGCTACTCCGTGATGATATGAGCGAAGCGCAACGCGCCTGCCTGGATGAGCAACGCGGTGTCATCGCCGACAAATACTGCGAACAACGTTCGATCTACCATTGGATTATGGCATCTTGCCTGTGCATTGATGATGCTGCGCAACCGGCCGTGTCACTGACCTTGCCGGAGATTATCGCACAAGAAATTGCACTGTTCGATAACAAAGCCCGGGCAAAGGGTCTGGCGCGAGACGACAGCCCACGGATCACCCTGATGCGGCAACACCTGCACGATGCACCGCACAAAGTGGATCTGTCCGAATTTGCCTATCATACCCATCCAGGGCTTACCGGATGGGATGGCGCGCATGAAATAGCTGAAGGGTAATCGGCGGTATATATTATCCCGCATCGGCTAGCATCTCGTATGCTGCTCTTTTGCTTGCACGGCATGGCGGTATGCCTTGACGTGGATCTGACGATACGGTAACCTATTACCATGAGCGAATAATTGGCTTGGTCAGTTATTGAGCGCTGGTAAGTCGTTAGCATTGTCCTTGTTCACTGGGCACAGCGGCGAAAGGAAAGAGATACACATGGCACGCACGACAGAGGCGATTTCATTGTTGAGCACGCTGGAAGGCTCGCTGCTGGAAGGGTTCTTTCCGGCGGGGTGGGATCTGGAAAAAATTGACGCCTGCTGCGCGCTCCAGCCGGCGCAGGTGACCGAACGCCAGCCATGGTGGCATCCGGATTTCCAGGCGATCTCCTGCGACGCCTTGGCGGATTTCGATGTGATGCTGGGGCACGAAATCGCCTGGCAGATACGCGTGGCGCGCGACGCCGGGCGCAAACTCGCGTTGATTCTGCCGGTCGGCCCGATGGGCATGTACCGCTGGGCAGTGTATTTCCTCCAGGAATGGCAGGTGCCCTGCGACCATATCTACGGTTTCAACATGGACGAATGGAGTGACGCCGAAGGCAATACGCTTCCTGCCGACCATCCGGCCGCCTTCCAGTATGCCATGGAGCACGCGTTCTATGGCCCGCTGGGCGCGTTGACGGTGCCGACTACGCAGCGGCATTATGCCACGCGTGACATGCTTCCCACCTACGCGGAGCGCATCACGGCGTTGAAACAGGACGGCGCGGAACTCCAGGTGGTCTTCGGTATTGGGCGCATGTGCCACATCGCCTTCTGGGAGCCCCATTTCGCCGCCGAATATGCCACCGAGCAGGAATGGCGCGCGCAAACGCATCGTCTGGGCGCCAAGCTCCATCCGTTGACCATCGAACAGAATGCGTTGACCAGCTTTAAAAGCCGTACGACGTTGGTACCGTGCCGCGCCAATACCATCGGCCCCGGCCTCTTTCTGCAGTCTGACCGCATTATCGGCGGCGCTGATGGCGTGCTCGGGCGCGGCATGCAGTGGCAAGGCATGAGCCTGTGGATGACACTGCGCTATGGCCCGAGTCCGTGGGTGCCCAGTAGCTACATGCCCTCGCTTCCTGGGAAGCTCTTCTTCTCGCGTGAGCTCGCCGGCCCATTGGTGGCGGAGTGCAATTAAGCGAACAGGGGGCATGACGATGACATCTCGACCGTGCGTGTTGGCGATCTGCGCCCATCCGGATGACGCGGAGATCCGTTGTGGCGGCACACTGCTGTTACTGGCCGAGCGCGGCTGGGACGTGCATATTGCCACCGTTTCTACCGGTGAATGCGGCAGCGCCGTGCTCTCTCCCAATGCGACGGCCGTGACGCGGCGCGCCGAGGCCGTCGCTGCCGCCGCTGTCGCCGGCGGCAGTTATCACTGCCTGGACGGGCAGGACTTGCAGATCTACGACAACAACGAGTTTCGCGGCAAGGCCACCGCGCTCATTCGCCTGGTGCAGC
>DASXVL010000662.1:0-3511 GCA_036504255.1 Armatimonadota bacterium
CCCTCGACCTTCTCCTGATGATCGACAATATCGCGCTGCCCGATAATCAACGCCGCTGGTGCGCCGCCGGTCAGTAAGCCGAGCAGTTCACCTGCCATGCGCCCGCAGCGGCGCGCGTCGGCGCGCACGCAGGTCACATAGGGGATGGCGCTATTGCTGCCGCCGAGCAGTACCATGGGTAGCGTGCGATCAGACAGCGACTGGCGTATGTCGGCAGAAATATCAAACGTATAACCCGAGCAGAGAATGACCCCATCCACGCCCTCGCGCGCCAGGTCGGCGAGCACATCGAGGAGGTGATGGCACGACGGACTCCCCGGTAGTTGGCGGAACTGCACGGCGATGTTGTGGTCTTGCAAGGCATTTACCCCTTGCCGCACGCCTTCAACCAGCGGGTCGAACCAGTGGCCCCAAAACTGCGGATAGAGCACGGCGAGGGATAATGTCCGGCGGGCGAGCGATTGGGCCAGCCGATTCGGGTGGTACCCGAGTTGTTCTGCCAGCTCCAGTACCCGGCGACGCGTCACGTCGCTCACCCACGGTTTGTTATACAACGCTTTATTCACGGTACACACAGACAGGCCGGATGCCTTGGCCAAATCTTTTATGGTTACACGAGCCACCACTACCTACTTCCCTAGCCGTTCCGTTGCTCTGCTGCGCGTGCATCAGGTGTCCCGATTGTAGGGAGTGTCCGTGACCTTGTCAACTTCACCTCGCCACACGAGTACGATGGGTAGCGAAAATTCACGTGATACGCATTGCGATGACGTGCAGCCGGTAGCGTGGTGTGCGCAAGAGCGCAGAGTACAGGTCAACACACATCCGTATTCTGACACGTCGATTATATGTTGGTCGATGGCTGACTTCATGCGCAACAACGATCTCGCGTGCCCGGAGATAGGTATTCCATGGTGGATCGTTGATCGCTGACACATTCATGGAATAATGACTTGGTAAAAGGGGTAAGTATAGTGACCACACACTCACGTGGTATGGTCAAAAACAAGAGCGATTTAACTATGAGCAGTGACCAGTGCTCCGGGGTAAGGCTGGAGAGTTCTACCCCGCCACCTTGTATTCTAGACTGTTGCGCCGTGTCTTTCGACCACAGGACGCTTTGACTGTTGAGGATGCCTACGCATGAAACACCTACGCTCGCGCAGCGGCTTTACGCTCGTGGAATTACTGATCTCCTGTGTCATCCTTGGCATCGGGATGGTGGCGCTCCTGCACCTCTACATGGTGTCGATGTGGTCATATCAGAAGGCGCGCTACATTGCGCTGGCCACGGTGCGCGCACAGCATGAGTTGGAGAAGGCGGAGAACCTCAAATTTAACGTCATGCGCGACCGCGCGAATCTCATCGGCGATTCGCGTTACCAAGCCAGCGAAGGCTATAGCGAACTTGTGGGACGCAACGGGGTGGAGTTCGCGATCAGTGCGCTGCCCAACGGGCACGGCACCGTCACGGTGTCCAATTTCCATGGGCATGCCAACTTATTGCAGATCGAGATTCGAATTTCCTGGGAAGGGCCATCTCCCACGCAGTCGCCCATCCATATGTCCACGTTGCTCTCTGGGTAAGGAGACGCTATGACTCGACAACACCCGCACGGCTTCACCTTGCCGGAAATCTTGATCGTGGTCGCCTTTATTGGCATGGTGCTGACATCGGTGCTCACGGTATCCATGCAGTCGTCAAAAATTTATTCGCGCATGGCGGTGCATGAAAAGGCGGAGGCGGTGCTGGAACTGGCGCTAAAACGCATGGAGAAAGTGATGCGTGAAGCGATGTTCATCCGCGTCGGTTCCACGTCGACCGCCGTGGAAATCGCCTTGCCACTGAAAGACTCCGGGGGCAAGATCATTCCAAGCTCTATCGAGGTCAATCCCACGACGCATGCCAAGGCGTTGGTGCGCCAGGAGGGAAAACACATCTGCTTCTTCTTGGGCCGCTACAGCACGACCAACCCCACGCAAGCCATGCCGGACGGCGTCAACGGCAATACCATCTTCATGATTTCCAGTGGCACGGATGCCACTACGGGCACCGACATCATCAGCGCAGCCGGTACGTTAAGCAGCAGCTATACGAACGCGAAAGAGATCATCACCGGGATCAACAGCGTGCCCACTGTGCCCGATCCGGCGCATCCCGGGCAGGCGCTCAACGCGTTCATCTTTACGTATTCGACGAGTGGCACGACATCCGCCTTTCAGGATGGCTTGAACTCGCAGATATTACGGGTGACGTTGACGATGCCCATTGCCAATGGGCCGTCCGGCGAGCCTATTCACGACCAGACGCTCTCGACGCAGTTTTGCCTGCGTAACTTCGAGTCGCTGAATTGATCCACGCGAAGGAGCATGCGATGAAAAAATACCGCACACAGATCGGCGTGGTCTTCGTGACCGCTATCGTAGGGCTCACGGTGATGCTCATAGTCGGCACAGCGTTTATGGCGCTCTCACTGCAGCGCGTACGCGATGCCTCGCGCGCGCTGAAGGCGGTGCATGCCATCGCCATGGCGGACGCCGGGGTGAACTACATGCTCTGGAACCAGAAGTACCCGGAGGAATCGTTGAGCAAAATCGACGATACCAACTTGCTGCCGGCCAATACTGCAGTTGGCGCCTTAACGACAGCCACCACCACGGCCTTGCGTCAATCGTCGCCGGGAGAGTGGCCAGACGGAGACCAGTTCGCCAGTTGGCTGCTGAAATACACGCTGCCGACTTCGCCCGCCGGCGCGCTCGACGGCTACCAGCTTATCGCCAAGGGCACCTATCGCGGCTACACGCGCGTGCTGCGTGTGATTGTGCGCGCGCCCGCGCAAATCATTGACCCAAACCCGCCGCTCAACCCACCCCCGCCCCCCGTGCTCGATTACGCGCTCTTCAGCGGCACGGGACTTACCATTAGCGGCAGCAGTACCGTGCATGGCGATGTCGGATGCAATTTGGACCTAAGCATTAGCAGTGGCGCTGCGCACGTGTACGGGAAAGCCATGGCGGGTGGTCGCATCACCACGAAAGACTGGGGCAATATCAGCGGTACGCGCAGTGAGCACCAGCCGCAAGTGATCCTTTCTGATATTATTCAGATGGCCAACCTGCTCGCCTATGCCACGGCACATGGCAATGACGTTTATCAGGGCTCGCTCAGTTTTAACGGAAACCAGTCAGTACAAAACCGCGTGATCTATGTAAAAGGCGACGTGACCATCAATGCCAACACGCAGTTCAGTGACATTGTCACCATCGTGGCCGAGGGCAATGTGACCATTAACGGCAATGTCAGCAGCGTCGGTCCTGCGGACACCTCTAACCTCTTTATCATCAGCCCGAACTCTGTCAAATTTAAAATAAACGGGAACGCCAATATCAACGCGACGATCATTGCGCCCGGCGTCAATGCCTCGCTCATTGTCAACGGGAGCGCGAACCTGGTTGGCGCCGTACTGGCCAATAGCGTTACCGGCACGGGTAACATGAATATCGACTACCG
>DASXVL010000663.1:0-2583 GCA_036504255.1 Armatimonadota bacterium
GATCGTGAGACCGAGGCCTTTCGCGTAGGCGAAATGGTCATCGACCGAGTTGGGCTTCCCGGTGGTGTTCTCATCGCCCCACTCGAAGGGATACCAACTGCCGATGCCATACTGGGAGAACTTGTCCAGGTACATGGGGTAGCGGTACTGGGGATCGAAGAAGCGGGCGCCGGCGAGCCAGGTTGCCGCTGCACCGAACACCTCTTCCAGCTTTTCCGTGCGGGAGCTGGTGATGGCAAAGACCGTCCTGTTGCTGGCGGCGAGCAGGAAACTGCCCATGCCTTGCCGGACGAGGATCGGGACTTGCTTGCCGGCGATATCGACCGTTTGCCAGGAGACGGGCGTTGTCGCGGTCTGTGCCAGGTCGCGACCGAGTTTGTGCAGCAGGATGGTTGCATGCTCGGGGCTGTCGCAGGTGAACTGCGTGCCGGTGAGCCCGCCGGGCATGGGCAGCGCAGCGCTGTTGACTTCGCCGAAGCCGCGCAGGGCTGCCGCCGATGCCACTGTGGGCAGGAGGGCGAGGGCGCAGAACATGCAGAGGCAGGTAATCAATCGATAATTCATTGGGAGTTCCTTTTCTGCCAGATTGATAGGACGGATGGGACGGATGATCTATGGTTCCCGTTTATCGCTACCGGCAGTCCATAGCCATGCTTGCAGTGTAATCCACCGGACGGTATGACGCAAGATAGTAAACTTGTATCACAACATGTCACAAAGTAACAACAGCGGTGAGGCGAACCGTACTATACCACGCCGGCGACTACGGGTGCAGGTAGCCAACTGAATACGAACCTCGGCGGGCAATACAATATTGACGAGGGCCATCATGTGTTGTTCTCCGTAGGGCGGAGTCTGCATGGGGACACATCACTGCAGTATTACCTGGGGTATCAGTGGACATTCGGGACGGCGACCACGCGAAAAGCGGGGACAGGCACGGATATCTGAAAGGATAGACAGGTCAGACGCTCGAGCATTTGCTTCCAACCTGCAGCAACGGCGTCGCGAAAAGCGGGGACAGCATTCGACGGAGCTCATGCCAGGGGCACGGGTGTCCACAAACTGCGGGACATCCGAGCCAGTCCCCGTTTTTCGCTTACCGGAGGTTAATATTCAGCGAGCTGCAGTGAAGTCTCGATGAAGACGCGGTAATTTTCGGTGATGTGGGCGTTCATATCCGGCCAGTGGGTGTGGTCGGAGCTGGGGCACATGATGTAGCGTCCGCCGGGTTTGCCCATTTCCATGATCTCGGCGACGGTGGCGGTGATTTCTTCCGGGGTGTTGAGCTCCAGATCGCCAACTTCAAAGCCGCCTTCCAGGGTCATGCGGTTCCCGACGCGGCGTTTGGCATCGGCGAGGGTAAGGCGACCGATGGGGGGCGGCTCCAGGGGGTTCAGGCAATCCACGCCCATGTCGGCAAAGCGTTCCAGCACGGGGTCCATGTCGCCGTGGCAGTGCACCCAGACCAGGCCGCCGGCGTTGTGGATGAGGTCGATGATTGGTTTGTCGTACTGGGTGACGAATTCATCGAAATCGCGGGGGGAGGCGAGCGGCGGGATGCACACCTCGGGACCGACCCAGCCGAAGAGCGGGCCGACGCCTTGCTCGACGAAGTGCTTGGCGACGGCGTAGTCGCGCCGGGCGGCTTTGGCGACCAACTCGTGGAGCAGGTCGCGCTCATCGTACAGCCAGATGCCCCACAGCTCGCTGCCCATCAGCAGGTTCACCCGGCCCATGGGCTCATCGATGGCGGCGAAGACCATGCCGCGATCGCCGGCCTGCGCCCGGCGGGCGGGGAAGGTGGCGACGCCGGGTAGATCATCCTCCGGCAGGGAGAGCCAGCGCTTGGCATCCTCCACCGACTCGATCAGGTATTTCTTCTCATAGCCTGGCTTGCCCAGGTAGTTCCGCATGAAGATGCTGGAGATCTCGCCGGCGGGCGTCTGGTAGGTGGTGACCTCTTCGAACCACTCGGAATTGAGGATTTCGCGGGTTTCCTTGACGATCGCTACCGCCGGGGAGGATTGCTCGCCGAACCAACTGAAGAAGACATCCAAGCCGAGGTCATAAACCATGTCGTGCAGGAACTGCCATTCCGGGCGCGGGGCGGGCGCGAGCGGGTCCACCCACCACAGGCGGATGGGTACGCGGTCGGTGGGCTGTCCGCGCAGGACGCGCTCCAGGCGTTCACGACTGGTCAGGTGTGTTGGCATGCGATCTCCTTAATATCGTTGGCGCATGATGCATGGTCATACTTCGCCTCCTGCGATCAATACGCCGACATCCTGTCGGCGTCGAGCTCGGATACTACCAGTACAGGCATGCAAAGTACGGCATGACGACAAGGATTTATCAAAGCGCATCAGGCGCACTCCACGACGGTAAAGTCCTTACGCAACATATGCACTAGTAATTCTGGGATGCCATCCTTTTCTCCCTCCTTTGCCTACGTTGTAACTTGTTACAGCCAACCTTGTGGAAGTGCAATATCGATTGGGGTACTGACTGTGCGAACTCCGGGGTGAATTGTTATAATCAGGGCATGAATGCTCAAACGTGGCGTGATCGCTGGCAGGGGAA
>DASXVL010000664.1:0-5232 GCA_036504255.1 Armatimonadota bacterium
CGATGCGCGGCGGGAGCGCAGCCGGACGCTCCACTCTCCGTCCGACGCCGCGGTGGTGCGCGCATGCTCGGTTCCCAGCTTTACCGTCACGGTTTCGCCGGACCCGGACGTCCCCCACACGGCGATCGGGCGATCACGCTGCAAAACCATGTGGCCGCTAAAGACAGCGGGCATCCTCAGTTCACCGGCCGCACGAGGGGCTAGCGCCGCGAGGAGGACGGCGCTCCAAAACAGAGTACTCAGAAACTGTACCGCAGCACGAACTGCATGATGCGCGGCGGAGCCGTGGAAGTGACCACGCCGAAGCTGGCCGGCGATTCCAGGTTCACACCCGGCCCGCCGAACTGCGTGTGGTTGAACGCGTTGAACATCTCCCAGCGAAACTCCAGTGCCTGTCGCTCGGTGAGACGCGTATTCTTGAAGACTCCCAGGTCGAAATTATTGATGCCGGGAGCCGTCAGAATATTGCGCCCCGCGTTGCCGACGCGCGCCGCCACGCCGCCCGCCGGAAGCAGTTGGAATGCGGTCACGTCGTAGTAATGGTCGATAGTGCGGACGCCGGAATCCAGATTGCCGTCGCCGACGCGGTCGGGCCTTGCGCTGCACGCCGTGGCGCAGGTGCCGATGCGCGAAAGATTCATACTTGGCGATTGCGGCAATCCGTTCTGGAAGACCGTCACGCCGCGCACGCCCAAACCGGAGACGAAGCGGTCCACCGCGCCGCCGGCGCTGCCGAGGACATGATGCCCTTTGCCGAACGGCAGCGTGTATTCGTAAGCCGCGGAGAAGCGCTGTGGTACGTTGAAGTCCGACGGCCCCTTGCCCGCGTTCTTGTTGTTCGGGTCCACCCAGGAGCGGTTAGAGATGAATCCGCTGCCGTTGTCCAGCGACTTCGAGCGGGTGTACGAAATCAGGTAGGAGATCCCGTTGGAGAGCCTCTGCTCCAGTTTGACGGCGGCGCCGTGATAGCTGGAGTGCCCGTAGGTATCGAAGTTCTGAATGCGCGCGAATCCCGGATAGGGCAGCAGCGCTTGCCCGTTGCCGGGTCCCGGCGCGCGGGCGTCGATGTTGTCGAACAGCACCAAGTGCTCGCCGGCCGTGCCCTGATACAGAGCCTCCAGCACCAGCGTATGAGTGAGCTGCCGCTGCACGCTGAAGTTCCACTGGTGCACCTGTCCATAGGGGAACTTGCGGGAGATGAACGGGAAAATAGTGAGCGGGGCGTTCTTCAGCGCCTGCTGCGCCGACACGTTGCCCTCTGGGTTGTAGCCCAGGTTCGGCACCTTCGGGTCGGCTGTCCATACGGGGCGGAGCGTGTTCGGTGCGAAGTCGTTCGAAGACGCCAACGACTGGATCTCGGGCGACGAATAAAACATGCCGTAAGCCGATCGTATGACCCAGTTGGGCGCCAGTTGGTAAGCCAGTCCCACGCGCGGCGCAAAGTCCTTCTTGTTGGTATCGTACGGGGCGAGTTTGTCCACAAAAGTCACTTTGATGTCAGGTCGGATGTTGGTGTAGAAATCCTGAATCGCCTGCTTGTTGGCGATCGAACTGGAAAGCACCATCGATCCCAGCGCCGGGGACCAGTCCACCCAGTTATTGCCGGACTGACGCAGCGCGCCCTCCACCTCGTAACGGACGCCGAGATTTACCGTCAGCCGCGAAGTCACCTTCCAGTCATCCTGAGCGAAGAAAGCCATGAACGGAACCTTGGTGTTCCAGTCCGAGGCGCGTGCGGTCTTGTTCACGCTGGAGGCGTAGCCAAGCAGGAAGTCCGCGACATTACTGCCGGTGTAAGCATTTCCGAAGGAAGTGCCGCCGCTGCCGCCGGTGTAGAACATGTACTCCCGGATGCTGCGCAGATCGGCGCCGAACTTCAATGTGTGCGGTCCATGGTTCCACACCACACTTTCCTGGAACTGGAAATTGTTGTCGGTGCGGTAGCTAGGCGTCGTCTCGTTGGGCATGATGTAGCCGGGGATGGAAACGGCAGGCGCCGCCCAGAACAGCGGATTCGTGTCAGCCAGTGTATTGGTGATGCCGGACGGCGTGAGCAGGTTGTTGGTGAAGGAATTGAGCGTGGCGTTGCGGTTCCGATAGCGCGCATAGCCCAGAGTGGCCGTGTTCAACAGGTTCGGATTGAACACGTGACTCCAACTCACACTCACGTTTTGTGCCTTCAGTGTCAGGGCAGTCCCGCCGGAGTTGGCCGGAGCCGGTAATCCCGGAGATGTGGCGCCAATTTCGTCGTTGATCAGATAGCGGCCGTAGATGGTGTTCTTTTCGTCCAGGTTGTAGTCTACGCGTCCGACGCCGTTATCCCGCTGCGCGTGACCCGAGGGAACGCCGCTGAAGATGAAGTTGCGGGTCGGTATCCCCGGATTGTTTGGCAAAGGGACCAGTTTCAGGATGTAGCTCGAAATCGGGCTGATGCGCGACCCCGGAATCGTGTTGTTGGGAAAGGGCGCGCCGGTCGCCGAATCCGTGATGGTGGTGGTGAAGACGCCGTTGCGTTGGTCCGGCGTGAATACCTGGCCAACGGGCGGATTCCCCGTCGCCGCCTGCCGGTAGCCTTCGTAGTTGCCGAAGAAGAAGAGCCGGTTCTTCTTAATAGGGCCGCCCAGCGAAGCGCCGAACTGGTTGCGCTTCAAGGGAGCAGTGGCCACCGAAAAATAGGGCCGGGCATCCAGCTTGTTGTTCCGCAGGAACTCGTACAGCGACCCGTGCAACTGGTTGGTGCCGGATTTGGTGGCAACATTGATGATGATGCCGCCGCCGCGCCCGAACTCGGCCGGAGCGTTCCCCGTCTGCACCTTGAATTCGCTGATCGAGTCCACGGGTGTGCTGACGGCGAAGTTGTTGCGCCCGTCTTCGCGGTTATCCATGCCGTCAATCTGATAATTGTTGTTCTCCGGCCGCGTGCCGGCGCCCGCCGGTACCGATGAGCCGCGGTCGATCTCGTTACTGCGGAAATCGTTGGTAGCGGGAACCGCCATCGGCGCCAGGTAGGCTAACTGCAGAAACTGACGCACGTTGATGGGCAGCCGCGAGACCTGCTCGTTCTTGATCACCTGCCCGGCCTGCGAGGTCTGCGTTTCGATCAGCGGCACGGTCGATTCCACTGTCACGGTGTCTTTGACTTCGCCCACTTCCAGAGTGAACTCCACCGCGCGCACCTGCTGGATTTCGAGCTTCACATCTTTGACGACTGCCGCACGGAAGCCCGCCTTCTCCACGCGCACTGAGTAGGCACCGACCGGTAGGGACGGCGCCGTGTACTGGCCGAGTTCGTTCGTCGCGAGCGCGCGGGTCAACCCCGTATCCTGGTTGGTCACCTGGATGCGGGCGCCGCCGATGGACGCGGCGCTGGAGTCGCGCACCAGGCCGGAGATCGAGCCAGTTGAGTTTTGGCTGAGGGCGACGCCGATAGAGATAGCGATCGCCAACACGCCGGGAAGCAGGCGCAAGAGGTTCTTCATGACTATTTCCCCCAAATCCAATCCAAACTAAAGCGGGCGAAGGTGATTCGCTCCGCTGCATATTTTTCTCCGCGCTCGTACAGGACCCCGATGGTGCCGTCGTGGAGCGCGATTACGGTGGAGTAGGCCGCTGGGCCGGCATGGATCGTGCGTTCGTCCGGCCAAGTGCGTCCGCCGTCGCGGCTGAGCTTGATGGTGAGATTTTCGCGCCTGGCGCTGGCTGCATTGGTGAAGAGCACCAGGTCGCGCCCGGCGTGCCGGTAACGGGCAAGTCCTGCGTTGCAACTGGGGTCGATCAGCGCCGCGTCGTGGACCGGGGCGTCGAAGGTAACGCCAGCATCGTGAGAGCGGGCCACGACCCGGGTCTTGCGGTTGCGCATGTTCTGCAGGATTGTGCCGTCCGCCAGTTCGACCGCTTTGTTCTCGTCGGTATCCGGGGCAATCGCCGGTCCGATCTTCCAGGTCCTGCCCGCATCGTCGCTGTATGCATTGCGCGATGTGACCTGCTTGTTGGCATCGCGCACCACCATAGGGACCAGGTAGCGGCCTCCGGACATCTGGAAGTGTGTGCCCGAAGTGGCGAACATTGCCTCCCAGGACGGATCCTTGATTTGCGGGGTGAGATCGACAGGCTGCGACCATGTCTCGCCCTCGTTGTCGCTGGACATGGCGTGTACCTGCAGGGTGCCGGGTCCGGTGATGGCACCCGGTTTCGCCGTGGAGAAGCCGATGCCCGGGGGACCGTAGGCATGGAAGCACGAGATGCGCCCAGTATGGCGGTCCAGCAGCAGCGAGGCGTCGCCCACGCCGCCTTCTTTGACGGCCAGGATCGTACGCGCAGCCGACCAAGTGCGCCCCTGGTCGGAACTGCGCCGCATTGCCAGCGAGATGCGCCCCGGCAGGTCACGGTCATTGTCGTGGCGCGCATCCGCCATAGCCAGCAGCGTGCCTTTTCGCGTTTCCAGCAGCGCCGGAATGCGATAGGTGTGGACCCCGGCGTCGCCCTGGCGGAACAGGTCTACCTGCTCGAACAGCGGCGCTTTGGCAGTTGCCCGCCAGGGGGCGGCGGCCAGCAGCAGCAGCGAGCGTCGTGTGATTTCGAACTGCATTGTAAAAAACTATCGCTTATCGATAATCTTGGTTTACAATACAACAGATGCCAGCACCTGTCAACAGGAGTTGGCGAAGAATCCGGCTTGAGTGAGGCACCATGAGAACAGTGAACAGAGAACAGACGCGAAGCGCCGTTGGCGCGCTTCTACTCCTTGCGGTGGCGCTCGCGCCCGCCATGGCGCAGGAAACCCGCAGCATGATTTTCGGCCGCGTTCTGGACCAGAGTGGGGCAGCGGTAGTGCGCGCCCAGGTCGTGGTGAAGAGCGTTGATACCAACTCGTCGGTTCGCCTGTCGACGAACGAGACCGGGTATTACGAAGCGCCCCTTCTCGTGCCGGGTAACTATGAGGTGAGCGCCGAAGCCAGCGGATTCAAGAAGGTCCTGAGAAAGGGAATCACTCTTCCCATCAGCACCAGGGCGCAGATCGACCTGGTGCTTGAGATAGGAGCCACCAGCGACAGCGTCTCCGTCACTGCCGAGGCTCCACTGCTTGAAACCAATGCGGTTTCGACCGGTCAGATTATCGACCAGCGCAGCCTCCAGGATCTCCCCACCCTGAACAACAATCCGACGCTGCTGGCGCGCATGGCGCCGGGCATTCAAACCACCGGTGGCGCGGCCGGGTACACGAATGGTGCA
>DASXVL010000665.1:0-2061 GCA_036504255.1 Armatimonadota bacterium
CCACGCGGATTATCAGTCGGGCGTGGCATACCAGGCACGCGTGCTCATCCCCATTCTTGCCGACACCAAAGAGACCGCCGCGGTGCCCGTCTTGATTGGCGCCCTATACCGGCAGCAGGCGGACGCGACCGCCAGGCTAGCCGCCGTCCAGGCGCTCGGCCAACTCGGCGACCCGCGCGCCATCCTACCCTGTCTGCACGCCTTGCGAGACAACAACCCCGCCGTCATCGCCGCCGCCGCCGCCGCCGCCGCCCTCAAACACCTCACCGGACAAGATCTTGGCGCCGATCATGCCAAATGGGTGGCCTGGTGGCTCAAGCAGTTCGCGGGATAGCCGCACACGAAATAGGGGACAATTACCTCGAGTAATTGTCCCCTATTTCCTTCTATTTCCCTCTGTTCAGCACCCGAACATTCGCGAGACCATGTCTCGTGATCGGTCCGTCAGCAGCTTGTGCGATGCGCTACTATACCTGAGTCTATAGTTTCATGATGCATCGAAACACACCATGCGCTCATGGTGGGCCTGTGACGAAAGGAGAAAGCACCATGCGATTTCGCGTATCCCTGTTCCTGCTACTGTTCCTGCTACTGCTCTTGTGCTGTGCGATGGGAGTGTGGGCAGACGAGCAACTTGCTGTGGTGACGCCGGAATGGGTCACCGCACGCACCAATGACCCGAACGTGCGGATTCTCGATGTGCGCGCCGACCCACATGAGTATTTTGCGGGCCATGTGCCGAACGCCGTGCATATGGCCGACAACATGGTGCGCGGCCCACGCGAGGGTGTGCCGGTGCAATACTTCCCACCTGCCTTGCTCGGCGACCTGTTTACGCGGGCTGGCGTCCGCAAAGGACAAACGGTTGTCGTCTACTCGGATGGGGCGAATGTCCTGGGCGCGACCATGGTCGCCTATGTGCTGGAAAAGATCGGCGTCCCGCATACCGCGATAGTGGATGGCGGGTGGTCGGTCTTCAAACAAGCGCAGCCGACCAGTCAACAGTATCCCACCTATCGCCCGGAACGATTGCCGGTGCAGGAAAACCGTACGATCTCCGTCGATCTCGCGCAGGTAAAAGCGGCGATTGGGAAGCCGGCGATCACGTTTGTCGATGCTCGTCCCTATGCCGCCTACGCCGGCGAAGTAAAAACCTGGATGCGGAACGGGCATATCCCCGGTGCCATCAACGTCGACTGGCACCAGTTGATGGACCCGAATAATCCGCACCTGTTCAAAAGCGTGGCGGCTATGCAGGCCATCTTCAATGCCAAGGGGGTGAAGAAGACCGATAACATCATCCTCTATTGTGGGACCAGTCGAGAAGCGAGTCTGGAGTTCATGGTGATGCGCCATCTGCTCGGGTATCCGAACGTGCGCCTCTATGAAGGCTCATGGACCGAGTATAGCGCCCATCCGGAATTGCCCATGGAGACCGGCGGCCCGAAGTAGCGGGAACGGTGAGCCGGGTAGATGGTAGGCCACCACCTGCCCGGCATGCGACGTGATCACCGAGCCGGCGGCGATGACGCGCCAACGATCAGCCGCATCTCCACCTCGGCCCCATGTTCCAATAACCATCCCGATCCACAGCAATAGATGCATCCGCGCCAGTGTTTCTCTCTTCTCTCGGCGTAAAATTCTGTGCTTGCGTTTATACTGCATAGTCATGTGGTAATATATATTCAATATGCGATCTCCGAGGAGTGAGATCATACGCAGGAGTGCATGATGAACCTACGGTCACAACTCTCCCAGTTTTTCACCGGCAAGGCAACAGGATCGGCGACGAATGATTACCAACGCATCTCTGCGCTCGAAGCCCGCAACCTGTTGAGCGCGGATGCGAGTGCCAAAATCGTCGATGTGCGCACCGAGGGGGAATATCGCGGGCAGCATATTGCCGGCAGCATCCTGGTGCCACTGACGGCGATTACAGAAAAAGCCCCCGTGTTGCTGCCGAACAAACAGGCAGCCATTATTGTGCATTGCCAGAGTGGCCAGCGCAGTCGTCATGCTGCCCATCAGTTACTGGGCATGGGATACACGCAGGTGTATGAT
>DASXVL010000666.1:0-2591 GCA_036504255.1 Armatimonadota bacterium
CGCCTATGCGCTGCACGTCCATCGCACGACCGTCGCCGCGGTGCGCAAGCGCTGTGTTGAGCACGGACTCGACGCGGCGCTCTTTGATGCCGTGCGCCCAGGGGCTCCGCGCAAACTCGATGGCGTCCAGGAAGCCTTCACCATCGCGTTGGCTTGCACGCAGGCCCCTGAAGGGCAACAGCGCTGGACGATGCAACTGCTCGCCGACAAATTAGTTACCTTAGGCGTGGTGGACACGATTTCCGATGAATGCGTCCGGGAAACGCTAAAAAAAACGACACGAAGCCGTGGCAGCGCAAAGAATGGTGCTTCCCGACGCTAGGCGCCGAGTTCGTCTGGCGGATGGAAGACCTCCTCGACTTGTACGCCGAAGCGCGAGATCCGGCCCGCCCGCGTGTCTGCCTGGATGAGGTGCCCGTGCAACTCGTGAGCGAGACGCGCGCGCCCGCCCTGACCGCCCCCGGCGATCCCGCCCGCTATGACTATGAATATCAACGGGAAGGCACCTGTAATCTCTTTGTGCTGACCCAGCCGGAAGCCGGTTTTCGGCATGTCACCGTGACCGACCAGCGCACCCGGGTGGATATGGCCCACCAACTCAAAATGCTGGTGGATGACCTGTACCCGGAGGCGGACGTGATTCGTCTGGTCACCGATAACTTAAATATTCACACGCCCGCCTGTCTCTACGAGGCCTTTCCCCCTGAGGAGGCCCGTCGGATTGTGGCCAAACTGGAGTGGCATTACACGCCCAAACATGCCAGTTGGCTCGATATGGCCGAAATCGAAATCGGCGTGGTGTCCCGGCAATGCCTGGATCGTCGGATTCCTGATCAACAGACGTTATGCCGGGAAGTCGCGGCCTGGGAGATCGCACGCAACGCGGCGAAGGCCACCATCGCGTGGCGATTCACCAGCGCCAACGCGCGAATAAAGCTCTCCCGGCTCTATCCGAGCACCCCAGCGTAATCACGCTGGTCATGTACTAGGTTGGCACGTCCCTTTCGCCCCGATGAGTACGCCGCGGGCGTGCGGCAGACCGTGGGCGCGTTGCTCCCCGCCCGGCAACTCGTCGCATCCCTTTCGTTCGATATGCTCGTTTTGCCTCAAGCGCGGCACCAAAAAGCGAAGGCCGCTGGTGTTTCCAGCGACCTTCTCGATATGTGGCAGCCCGTAGCAGATGAACTACGCAACTTTTTCCTCATCTCGTCTGGTGAGTTGCTGGCAACAATCGCCGCTGCTAAAGAGTTATGAGCGGAAACTGTTGGTATGATAGCATCCGGACTGGGCTACTTCTCGTCACCCGGTAACGCGTAATATCGCTACCGATTTTCGTATGAATGCCGGTGCACCAGGTTGCCGGAGTCGTTGGCATCGTGGTCTAGAAATGCGGTATTACATCGTTCGAATCTTGTCGGAGTGCTGGCAAGGGATTACTTTCGCTGCTTTTCCTCTTTCTGCTGCTGTCTATCGCGTATCCTTCTTAATAGGTTCTCTTCGGCATGAGAGTTATGAGGATCTAACCTGATCGCCGTTTCTAATTCTTCAATCGCCTCATCGTAGAGGTTGCTCTCCCAATACGCCTTACCAAGGGCGGCGTGAATAGCGGCGTTATCCGGATGTACTCCCAACATTCTTCTGTATTTCT
Organism: Armatimonadota bacterium; assembly: GCA_036504255.1. Classification (GTDB taxonomy): domain Bacteria; phylum Armatimonadota; class Hebobacteria; order CAIYQO01; family CAIYQO01; genus DASXVL01. Next base: position 1,649 of record DASXVL010000666.1, read on the forward strand.
CAATGTCGGTACGCGCACGTCGTTTCATGAAAGACCATTCAGCTTGTAGGTTGAGAAAAGTCGATAGACCGATTGCGAGCAGAGCGATACTGCAATAGATTGTGAGCAAGAGAGGAGAGAGCGAAAGGAGGATGATCAAGAACAGAACATGCATGATCAAACCAAGAACGGCAAGTCGTGTGCCGACCAACTGCTCGGACCAAACTCTAAGTATCCATGAAATGGGAAGGAAGATCGCGGCGACTACCAATATAAAGATGATTATGGGATTGAGTATCAAGCCGCCCATCCAGTTTCCTCCCGTACCTGACTATAGGCAGACAAACTCCAACTGTCAATGGGCCGGAGTATCGGTAGCAAGAACCTCGTACCGACGGTTACATCTCTTGACAGGGGAGGTCGGTTAGATTACTCTCGGAATGGACATGCGACCAAGGTGTCCGCAGGGACGTAATTCAACAAGTAACTATCGCCATTATCATCAGATCTTAATGCTAAGCAGCGTAACATAGGCCATCTTCCTAAGCATGGACGGAAAGGAGAACTTGGATGAGTGGATGCGTTGAGGTCATGGTGTTACCTGCGGGTTTCCCTGCGAGCGCATCAGCGCTTGCTGCGGGGTTGGGTACCGCAGCATTAGTCGCTGGCGTGGGAGTCGGCGCGTACTTGGCAGTGCAGCAGTTACGGAAAGACTACCAGCAGGCGCTTGATGATTTTGAACGTCGCAGCGAAGCCGATATGCAAATGCGCCTGGAGCGTATTCATCAGGAGCATCTTGCATCCGTCCTTGCGACCGCTCTTGCACAGGAAACGCAATATGTGGCGACCGGTAATGCCACAGAGCAATTTCTCGCAAATCGTATTCAGTATTTACTTCGCCGTACTGGAGATCTCCCAAAACCCGACCCCGATTTGCTGGCACAATGCCAGACGCTCCAGGTAG
>DASXVL010000667.1:0-9508 GCA_036504255.1 Armatimonadota bacterium
CGCACATATGAAGTCATATTTGAAAAACGCTCAACGCAGAGCACGGCCAAGCGAACAAGTCAAAATGGACACGTATTTCTTGCTGTGCCCTCAGAAGACGCAGGCCAATCATACCCAAGCGTGGGCGGATCAGAACGCATGACGGTAACTGGCTTCGACACGCACGCGATCCTGCGGGGCGAGCACGAGCGTTGGGCTCAGACGTAACTTCAGATACAACGCGTTGCCCGCTTGCAGTTTCCGCTCGTACTCCAGCGCGTAGGCCTTCCCGGCCTGCTGCTTTGTTTTTTCGCAGTGCTGAATGGCGTCGATTTGTAGTTGCAGGCGTTCGACCGGGGAGAGCTGCCCGATGACGCCGACAGAGATGGTGGTATCCGTCGTCGGTTGATCGAGCCGCGTCTCGTTGGTATAGCGACCGAAACATTGCACACCGGGCTTGATGGCATAGCCGAGATGCAGCAACTGGCGCGTCAGGGGGTCGGTCTGTGCGGGATCGCCGACTTTCTGCGGATATCGTTCATACGTCGCCTGCGTGAACAGATGAGCGGAGATCATGCCCGCGCCTTGCAGCGAGTATTGATCGAGCGTTTGGCGATCCGGCGCCTGGCGCTTTTCCAGCGTCATGCCACTCGTCGGCTTGGCGGTAAGCCAGGTGGGCGCGTTGGCAAATCCCCAGGACGCGCCATCCGTGAAGAGGATGGAGCGCGTCGAGTTCACCGCCCATTCGGGCAGCGGGTGCGCGCTCGGCATGAGCAACTTCCAGCGGTTCATCTCACGAGAATCGGCAGTGGCGCTCCGGCCCGTGAGCCCGGTTTGCGTCTGGGTACCCTGGAACTTTACATTGCCGATTTGGTGTTCGACGCCATATTCCAGCATTTCCTGCACGCTACCGGCCTGCAGACTGCCGCTGACCTCGCGGAAGATGAGGCGCGTCGCTGGTGTCAGCCGATGGATGACTTCCCCACCGAATTCCGAGTAGCGCGCGAAGTCGGTGGCGTTCCAAATGCCGAGATTGCCACTATTGCGCTGGCCCCAGGTGCGGTAGGTGAGATACCCTGCGCCCAAGCGCGGTCCGGCATAATAGCCCAGGGAGACCGTCGTCCGATCGCCGCCGGCGCGCAGGTTGAGCAGTTGCACGGCCAGCATGGTATCGCCCACCGGGGTCGTCGCGTTCGTGAGCTGGTAGGTGCCGGTCTGGAGCAGGAACTTACTTGCATCTTTGCCCGGGCCGAAGGCGCGGGTGTAGATGACCTCACGGCGCGTCTGCTGGACTTCATCGGGCAGCGCTTCATCGCGCGTCAGCAGCATGATCTGGGCGGGATGGGCTTTACCGCCAACCTGGCCGATGGTCGAGAACGCCGTGAGGTTGGAGGTTTTTGGGCGAGTATCGGACGCCGTCTGGTCGGTGTCGACTAAACGGGTGATGAACTTCCAATGCGCGGTCGGAGTCCAGGTGAGCTGCTGGTCGCGCGTGAGCGTCTCCATATTATCGGGGGTGATCGTCTGCTTATAGCCGCCGGTGAGTTGCAGCGTCGGCGTCAGCGTCGAGTTGAGGCGCAAATCCAAGAGATCATTCTTGACGGTCTTGCCTGTAGACGGAGTCAGTATATCGTTGTTCGCCAGGTGACCGGTGAGCTGCATACGCGGCGAGATCGCGGCGTTCATATCCAGATTCAGCGTATCATTCGTTTCGCCATTCAGCGCATTGAGTTTACTCGTATATCCGCCCGCGAAAGACATGTGTTGCCATTCATTCCATTTGAGCGAGATGTTGCGTTGCGCGGCGTCCTCGGTTTGTTGCTTTCCGGTCAGGGTGTTGGTGAGCGTTTGCCCCAGGGAGAATTCCGATTTCTTGCCCATCGCTCCGGAGAGCTTCAGCGTTTCCGTACGCACGTCGTGTATGTCCCTTTTGACAACCGAGGGATCCCATTGTTCCACGAGATTGGCAACGGAATATTCCAGGCGTCCGCGCTGCCCGAGCGAGAACGCCAGACTGTTCGTTTGATTGGTACGCGAGAGGCCGTTCTCGGCGCTGCCGATCTGTCCATTCTCCACGTTGCTGCGATTCGAGGAAAACTCCATGCCTTTAATACCGGTATAGCGCAGCGCGTAACCCGTCTGGGCCATGCCCAGGCCGAGCAGCTTGGCGTCATCGGCATTGACCTGTTGTTTGAGTTCGTTGATCCCTTGGAAGTCTTTCCCCACGTTCGCATAGTTGCCCGAGAGGCTCAATCCGCCGCGCTGGTAGTTGAGGCGTTGGAAGATGATCTGATCCGCTTTGGCGCCGCTGGCGCCGTCACCCTTGAGGAGATTATTCGTCAGCCCCAGGGCTGCCGTATTCCCCAACGAGGAGCCGAGCGACAGCGCGGAGGCGTTGGGGGTCTGCGCGCGCGCAGTTTCGCGGCTGAAGTAGAGGCCACCGGATAAATTGAACAGGCCCTGGCCGAGGGAGGAACTGAGATGCGTCGCCAGTCCACCCACCTGCCACCCTTGCGTTTGTTGCGCCGCCAGGGGATCAGTGGTCTTGACGATATAGGTGGGGGAGACCATGGGCGCGGGGGTGGGGGCCAGCAGTTCTGCCACGGAGACCGGCGAGCCATCCTGCAGTGCATGGGCTACCAACGCCGAAGCCGCGCTTGCCAGGCATAGCAATACCCGACAGGCGCGCGTCACGTTTCGATACCCATGTTGTGCAGATCGTAGCATCAGCGCGAACAAACCACTTGTTTCCGGCGAGATACTGTCGGCCACTGTGGCCGACGAGCACGATGATCATGGGGCAAGACACGGAGCGGACTGCTGAAATGAGCGATGATTAAGCTCCAAACAATAAGTATACCGTTTTTTGTCACACCTGTCAGGCCTTGATCATCCTAGATTCGGCGACGGTGTCACAAATATTAATCCAAACTCGATGAAAGTGCGGCCCATTTCGGGCGGTCGGTCACGCGGCGGATCTTTTCAGCCGCCGCGGCATTCGATTCGTCGATCTCCGTCATGCGCTCATCGAGCGTCCGGGCGACCAGATCACGCTCCGCCGAATATTCGACTTTGGTATCCGAGGCTGCAGCGACAACCGTAGGGGCGGCCGGAGACTTGGGCGTGACGGTGGCGGGACCGACTTCGGGCAGGGTATTGTCCACAAAATCAGGATTGCCCGTGGCGACAGCCGGCACGCTGGATGGGCGGACCGCACGGCGGACACCCGGATGCGCGGTGGCGACTTTGGTGACGACCGCCGGCGCCTGTTGCGGGCGCACGCTCGGCTGGGCGGCAATCACCGGAGCCACGGCTTCGCGGGGCTCGGCGGGTATCGTTGCCTCGCGCTCCGTCTGATGGAAAGCGACAGCGGGCGGTGTGATATTGGGCGTCTGGGCCACGCGCGGGGCCATGATGGATAAGCCGCACGCCAGCAACAACGCTGCAGCCAGGCCAGAGGCGAAACTCCAGGCACGTGTCCAGGACGGCGCGGGCGCCGGGGAGAGACGCTGCCACCAGGGCACGCGGGCGGCGGCAATGCGCGCCGCGATCTCGGTGGGCGCTGGCAGCACCGGCAACGCATGCAACAGTGTCTGCACGCGCACGGCGTGCGCCTGCTCTGTCGCACACGCCTCGCACCAGAGCACGTGATCATCAATGAGGAAGGCCTGCGCCGGATCGAGCTCGCCAGCCGCCCAGGCATCGAGCGCGAGCTGCACGTCCGCGCATTCGAGCGTCTGGCCGGCGGTGACGGCGTCCAACTGCTGCAGGCGGGTCATCACGGGTTCGGTGGCGTCACAGGCGGTGAGGTGCGTCAGCGCGGTATGCAATTGCTCGTAGGCGGCGACTTCCGCGCGGCAGCGAGGACACGTGGCCACATGTTGGGCCACCTGGGAATCCCCGGTGTCGTGATACTGTTGCCAGCACTCGGAAGTGATCGGACACTGCACGTCCTGCACCCTCTCTCAAGAAAGATAATGGTATAGACACCACGCGCGGCAGGAAGTTGCGCGGTGGCAACGCCTTTGTTGCAGAAGAGTGCGCATATGGCGGGGAGTACGTGGCGGTGGGTTTCGCGGCTTGAGTCCTCTGAAGGGAACATGGTCAGGCTGTTGTGTCCTGCCAGGGATAGCCGGGCTATGGCCCTGTTCCAGACAGTACTAAGGACTATCGGCTTGGTTCATGTCAACAGCACCGTCTGGAAGCCGACCGCAGTCGCGCTCAGCCTCTCGACAGTACATCCCCGGACATGCCTCGCGCGGCACGCCGAGCGCGACTCCGGGCTGCGGCCCTCCATCGGCTTCCAGACTGTGCTGCGGACCCCACCGCTTCCACAACGCATCGCCGTTTGTTATCATAGCGCAGCTAGCTTACTTCCCTGCTGCGCCTGCCGGTACTTTTTCTTTTTCAGCCAATGCGGCAAAGAGGGCGGCGGCGGCGCCTTTATTGAGTTGGTAATTGCGGAAGGACACCGTCATGCCGCCCATGCCGCGTGCGGGTTTGTTGAACTCATCGCGATATTCCAAGGTATAGCGGATGGGGAGCATAAAGCCGGCGATCTTTTCGTATTGCAGGTGTTCCACCTTCCAACGAATGCCGTCCTGCGTGGTCAGACGCGTCGTCAAGGCGGTGATCTGCCAACCGGCATCGGTTTTGGCATTCTCGATGTTTGCGACGACCACGGAGTTGTCCTTGAGCTTATTTTCGATCTGGTACATCAAGCCGTCGGCGTCCAGCACGACACGATACTCTTTGACGCCGTCGCGCTGATCGGGTGAGGTCCCGATGATCTGATAGAACGAGGTAGCGTTCACCCCCATGAGCTGCATGCCGACTTTGTCCAGGCGCAGCTTCATGCCGGTGAAGGTCGCGGCAGCGGTACGTGGCATGAGATATTGCCCCAACGGCGCGGCGAGGTTGATAATATCGTCACGAAGTTTGGCGTAGCTATCGGCGATATTCGTTACCGTTACGCGCTGCTGCGTATCGCCGGCATAATAGTACGTGACCACCGCGTCTTTCGTGGCCGCGTTGGCATCCAAACCGTCGATAACCAGATCGACGGCCAGGTCGCTGAGGCCATGGGCCGCGGGATAGTAATACAGGGCGTCGGACTTCGCCGCTAGCGCGTCCGGGGTGATGTTGGCTTTGCCCTTCGCCCAGACCGTAGCGGCGAGAAGCACGATTAGCATCGTGCAGAGCAGGCGATGTATAGGCATGCGTGAGCTCCATCAGAAGTGTGAGTGCGGGTATTATACCCGAATTCCACAAGATATTCTACGCAGCGATTCTGCGGGCAAAACATGGAATAAGAGCATAGCAAGTGACGGCATCGTCTGGATAGGAACGGAAAATTGCCATGGCCGACCCGCAGCGGCGGCAGGGCAAAGTGAAACCGGAGGATAGGATTGTGGGTGTGCCAGGAAATGAACGTCGCGCCGCGAAAGCGGCCAGCATTATCTGTGAGAACCCCTTTTCGCGCTTATGCGTCATCCGAAATACGGCGTCGTTAGGGCTTGCCCTTGAGGCCTGTTCCCTGGACGCGGAGTGGAGCAGCCTGCGTTTCCTCCCGGAGGAGGATGCCGCCTGCCCATTACGTTTTTATGCCTATGATCCATTGCAGCAAGACGGGGAGACACATGGCGTGTCGTTGCAGGGCGTCTGGGGCGACGAGGCGGTGACGTTGACGGCTGTGTGCAATCCGGCCGGTATCTGGTGCCGCATACAGTGTGAGATCGCCGGCGAGGGGGCGATCGCCGTGCCGCCTAATCTGCACCGCTGGCTATTGCGGGCGGAGGGGGTGTCCCCTGAAGTTTGGTGGCCGCCGTGTGCGCGCTCCACCGACACGCTGTCGGGCTTGCCGGCGGCGTTTGTGCAAAGCGGTTCACTCTTCGCCGCCCTCGTGCGGGATTTTGATGAGATCGAGGCAGAGTTGGCCGTCGTACATGCCTGTCGCGACGGGCAAGCAACCCTGGAATATCAGCTCTTGCCGAGCGCGCTCTCCGCCACGCGGCAGTTTGCCTACCAACTCTGTCTTGACGCGCGCGCCGTGCCGGGCGCGGGCTACCAGCAACTCATCCGCATGCTCGGCGAGCATGAGGCGTTCAAGTTTGCGGCGGTGGGCGACGTACCCCCGCTGGCCGGTCCTTTACCCCCGCTGCCCGCTGTGCTCGACGAGGGCGGATGGCTGCCCTTCATGGCAGAGGGGGCGCCGGAGGAGATCGCCGCGTTGGTATGTCGGCAACTCGACCGGTGTGATGCCGGGGATTGGCAGCACCTCGACGAGGGTTTACGCTGGCTCGACCGCCTGTGTTACTGCCAGCAGTTGTGTGAAACGCCGGGGGGCATGCCGTTCGGCAGTTTCGGTGATGGCGCGGCGTGGGACATCTCCGCACTCTGGATGCCGCCATTACTCTTCCGGGCCTTTGCCCTCACGGGTAATCCGGAGTATGCCAATCGTGGTATCGCCGCCATCGGCGCGTTGCCGCCGCGGGACCGCGCGTTGGTGCTGTGGCATCTCTATCAGCGTTTCGGTGATATTTATATCCACGCCGACTGTGGTGAGGCTATCCTCGCCGTGCATCCAGACCGGTTTCAATCGATGATTACCCCCGAGGGGCTGGATTTGCAGATCGTCTGTGCCCAGCGCGAGGAACCGCTACGCCTGGTGTTGGACGGCTCGATGGACAGCTACGCATTGGTGATCAACGGGGAGGCGCTGGGCGTGTTCCCGACCGCGGTCCTCCGCGAGGGCATTGACGTGCCCCTCACCGTGTACGGCCGATAATGGCGCGCGCCGCCTTACTGCGTAAAAAACGATGTTTTTTGTATGAAGATGTTTACAGAGAGAGTCGGTGGTGGTACACTCAAATCAATGGAAGGAGGTGGTGTGTATATGATTAACAGTGACAAACGCATCGGAGGTGGGGAACGTTAGTTCCTCTGCCTCCGCCCTTCGAGGGGACCGTCTGCGGACGGTCCCCTTTTTTTGTGCGTCCGGACCAACAGCGAAAGAGGCGGAGCTGGACCCGGTAGTCAATGCTCCGCCTCTTCCCGATGCCCTGACAGCAGTGTCGGCAGGTGATGAGCCTGCCGTGATCCGGCGGCGAACACCCGGGGAAACCTCCCCTGCTGCGGGTCCCCAACCGAAAGCCGGCTGATTAGTCCGCCAGTGCCTACGGCACACGTGTTCTCGTCGCGATGCTGGCTGTCAGGCCGTCTACTACCTCAAGTCTACCGCAGTTTTGCCACACGTCAAGAGGGCGTGAGCATCATCTTGCGCCACGCTGCCCGACCGCTGTTATTCCCCGCGCACCAACACCGCGACGCGGCGCTTGCCCGCGCGAATCATCTGCCCCTCGCACGGGGTGAGCGTCGTCATGGGGTCGCTCACCTTGCTGTCGTCCAGGTGGACGGCGCCCTGCTGGATGAGCCGGCGCGCTTCGCCGGTCGAGGCGGTCATGCCGATCTCGTGCATCAGTTTCGCCAGCAGCACCGGCTCGGTGAAGGCGACGGCGGGCAAGGCGGCGGGTTCGGCGATGGCGCGGAAGTCGTCCAGCGTCTGGCTCCGCCCGCTGAAGGTGCGGCGGAAATTCTCCGCAGCGGCAATCGCCGCTGCGGCGTCGTGCAAATGCGTGACGATGTCGCGGGCGAGTTGGTCCTTGGCATCGCGCGGGTTCAGTTCGCCGCGATCCATGGCCGCGACCAGCGTCGCCAGCTCATCGAGCGGCAGGTCGGTCAGGTATTCGAAGTACATGGCGATGAGCTTGTCCGGAATGGACATCACCTTGCCGTACATGTCGTCCGGCGCATCGAGCACGGCGATGTAGTTGCCCAGGCTTTTCGACATCTTCTTCTCGCCGTCGGTGCCGGGGATGAGCGGGCGCGTGATCACCACCTGCTCGGCCATGCCGAAGTTGCGCTGCATTTCGCGCCCCATGAGCAGGTTGAAGGTCTGGTCCGTGCCGCCAAATTCGATATCCGCCTGCATGGCGTAGGAGTCGTAGCCTTGCAGAATGGGGTAGAAGAGTTCATGAATGCCGATGGGCGCCTGCTCGGCAAAGCGCTTGGAAAAATCTTCCCGCTCCAGCAACTGCGCGACGGTGCATTTGCCCGCCAGGCGGATCATGTCCTCCGGGGTCAGCGCGCCGATCCACTCGCTGTTGAAGCGAATTTCCGTCTTGGTAATGTCGAGGATCTTACCCGCCTGCGCCACGTAGGTCTCCGCATTGGCAGTCACCTGCTCACGGGAGAGCTGCGGGCGCGTGGCCGAGCGGCCGCTCGGGTCGCCAATCATCGCGGTGAAATCGCCGACGATGAAGACCACCTGATGGCCCAGGTCCTGCATCTTGCGCAGCGCGCGCAACTGCACGCAATGGCCCAGCGTCAGGTCCGGCGCACTGGGGTCCGCGCCAAATTTTACGCGCAGCGGACGCCCGAGCTTGAGCTTGTCTTCCAGCCCCGGCTGACTGATGAGGTCCACCACACCGCGCCGCATGTGCGCCACTTGTTCTTTGATCGTGAGTTTCATAACTATTGTCATCCTCTCCGAGGAGTGTATGGAGTTTTCGGTCTCCTACCAGAGCTGTACAAGCCCAGGCATGGATGAAGGGCACGGCGCCCCGTGCCCTCTGAACTGGATTATGCTGTCGCAACAAGCTGCTAGACCAGGATTTCGCGTGAGCGGAAGCGCCGCGTGACAAAGAGCCAGGCGAAGAACCCGCCCATGCCCGCCGCCAGCAGCAGGCGCGCGCACCATCGCAGATCCATCGTCACCATGGCGTCGGTAAAGAGCCGCAGCAGCACCATTGTCGCGACGGCGGCAGCGATGGGCATGCCGGCGCCCAGGCCCAGCGCCCAGTAGATCGTGCGCCGGTCCGCCGTGCGTCCGCAAATACGCCAGATCAGCCAGCCATTAACGCCCCCCGCGATCGCGGTGAGGAGCAGGTTCGGCGTGCCGGTGCCACCAATGAGCCCGGAAAAGAGCAGTAGCGCCACCCAGAGCAGCGCCGTCCCCAGCGCCACGCCGACGGCCAGCCCAACACGTATCGGCGTGCGCGCCGCGATACCGGCGCGCTGCGGGTACAAGCACTCCTGGCAGCGTACGCCCACTGGGCCGTGTTCCATGCAATCCGGGCATACGGGACGCCCGCAGCGCCCGCAACTCACCCGCGTCTCGCGGGTGGGGTGGCGGTAGCAGGTGGGCACCGTTTCCGTGGCTAAGGGTTGTTCAAGCTCACTCATTTGCACTCTCACTATTCGCCGTCGTCTGTGTGAACCCTTCAGCGCCGGGCACTCTCCGCGCCACCCCGCGCTCATCTTCATGGTCGATAGGGCAAATTCTTGACAAACGGCAGGGTCGCGCGCCCCGCGATACAAAATTCACCTTACCCAAGGGGAGTCGCCCGCACACTTTTCTGCGATTCGGGAGTAGCAGTGTGCGGCAGTGGGTCGTCCCATCCCACCTAACTGTTTAAATTGAGCGTTTGTAGCGCGCGCCCGCCGTGGCGCGCCTGTCGTGCCACCGTAT
>DASXVL010000668.1:0-5279 GCA_036504255.1 Armatimonadota bacterium
AAAAAGACCCGCGAGACGGTGACGGATAATTTGAAAACAGTTTCTTTGGTGGTAACGACTATATGTTTGCAGGCATTTCGACAATTCTGTTTGATTTGGATGGCACGGTCGCCGATACCAACGACGTGATCCTCGCGACGATCGCGGAAACTTTACAACGCGAAACAGGCCACACTTGGTCTCGTGAGGAATTACTGGCTCATTGGGGCCTCAAACTGCGTGATCAACTGTTGCTGTTGCACCCGCAGATCAATTTGGCGCGCGCTGTGCCGTTTTACCGCCAATGCTACCAGTCGCATCATCAGGCGTTACTCGTCGAATTTCCCGGTGTGAGCGCCTTGCTGGCCGCGTTGCACACCCGTGGACTTACGTTAGGCATTGTCACCAGTAAGCAGCGCGCCAGCGCCGAAGACACGTTACAAAGCCTGGGCTACCGTCACTATTTTTCGCTGCTCATCGCTGAAGAAGATACGCCACGGCATAAACCGTCACCCGATCCGTTGTTGCTCGCGCTTGAGCGCCTGGGCATTACCGCGCAACACGCCATCTATATCGGCGATAATCCTGACGACATTATCGCGGCCCATGCCGCCGGTATGCCGGCCGTTGCGGTTTCCTGGAGCCTGCGCCAGTCCCACGAGTTGCATGCGGTACAACCCGAGGCGATCCTTGAGCATCCTAATGACCTGCTGGCGTTACTGGACGCTGGCGCGGCCACGCCGCCTGTGGTGGGCGCGTTTAGCTGACCTTGAACTTTTCTCGACAGTAAACATAAGATATATTATCAGACGTTATACGTCTCAAAAGAGTCGTTCCCTGTGAACCTGGTGGCCTTGCCCTCTTCTCGTGCTTTGCGTTACGATGTCAGCACCATTAATACGGGAGTTTCGCTCTTGCATGCCACGCCACGCTATCCATGTGCTTTAACCATTGCCGGGAGTGATTCCGGCGGCGGAGCCGGCATTCAGGCTGATCTGAAAACCTTTGCGGCATTTGCTGTCTACGGAGCCAGCGTTATCACCGCGGTGACCGCGCAGAATTCTCTGGCGGTGCGTGCCGTGCATAATATCCCCCCGCATGTTATCGCCGCGCAGCTCGATGCCGTGCTCGAAGATTTGCCTATTCGCGTGGTCAAAATCGGCATGCTCTCCACGGCGGATACGATCCGCGTGGTTGCCGAACGCTTGCGCGCCCATGCGGTGGCGACTATCGTGCTCGATCCGGTGCTGGTCGCGACCAGTGGCGATCCCCTGCTGCACGATGCTGCGGTGGAGGCACTACTTGAGCACCTCTTTCCTCTGGCGACGCTCATTACCCCCAATCTGCCCGAGGCGGCGCGCCTTTTGCACATGGATAGCATTGACGATGCCGGTACGGCGACGCGGGCGTTACTCGGGCTGGGCGCCAAGGCCGTACTACTCAAAGGTGGGCACGGTTCTGGCGAAACGTTGGAGGATTACTTACTGATGGCGGGCATGCCGGAGCCGCTGCGTTATTGCCACGCCCAACAACGCACGCGCCATACGCATGGGACCGGATGTTCGCTTTCGTCGGCAATCGCCGCCGGCCTCGCGCATGGCGAAGCACTCGCCGTCGCAACTGAACACGCCATCGGTTGGCTGCAGCACGCCATTGCCCATGCCTGGCCGCTCGGCGCCGGGCATGGCCCGGTACACCATTTTTGGCAATATTGGCCAAATTCGATGGAGGGCGAATGACGACAACAACGGCAACGACCCCGCCCACCAAGCGACGAAAAATCCGTTGGCGCCTGTTTGTGCTGCTCGTACTCTGTGCGCTCTTTCTGTATGCCCGGTTCATTGAACCGAATTGGGTGGCCGTTGAACGTGTCTCACTCTCCCTGCCGCATTTGCCAGCCGATTTCAATGGCTTACGCGTCGTCCAACTAAGTGACATCCATTACCCCGATAGCCATAACCCGCAATTTTTTCGCGGTGTTGTCGAACGCGTCAATCGTCTCAAGCCTGACCTGATCGTTCTCACCGGCGACTATATTTCGAGCGGCCGGGACAATATCGCGCCGTGCGCACAAATGCTCGGCGGCTTGCATGCGCCGCTGGGTGTGGTTGCTGTGCTGGGAAATCATGACTATTGGACCGACGGCCGAGAAGTGACGCGCGCGTTGAGCGCCAACGGCATCCGCGCGTTGCGTAATGCCTCGGTGGCGTTGTCGCGTGGAAATGCACGCCTGTGGATCGTCGGGATCGACGATGCCTGGAAGGGCTTTGATGATTTTGCCACAGCGTTGCATGGTATCCCAGCGAGCGAAGCGAAGATTGTCTTGTTGCACGAGCCGGACTTCGCCGTCACCACTGCGCGCTATCCTGTTGATTTGCAACTCTCCGGACATTCGCATGGCGGACAGGTACGCCTCCCGGGTATCGGCGGATTGCACTACCCACCTTACAGCAAAATCTACCCCATGGGCTACTACCACGTCGGCGCCTTACAGTTATATGTCAACCGCGGTCTGGGCTTGATCGTGCCTTTCCGCTTTGATTGCCGACCGGAAATAACCCTGCTGACCCTGCAACGCGCGACGCCATAAGTGCCCCCACCCCGCTTTGTGACTCCGTGCCCATGCAAATCAGGAGAGGATTCGCCTCGCCCATCGCGAATGCTAAACAACACCGAGCCCAGTTTGACGACAGTGGAGAACCAACGTGCCATTTGCGGGACTAGCTGATTACCTGGCGCAATTAGAACGCCGTGGGGAACTCGTGCGGATTACCGCCGAGATCGACCCGTATCTGGAAATTACCGCATTGGCGGACCGTCTCGTGAAATGCGGCGGTCCGGCTATCTTGTGTGAACATCCCAAAGGCGCGGCGTTTCCGCTCGCTATCGGCCTTTACGGCACGCAGGCACGCACGGAATTCGCGCTGGGCGCGTCATTAGCGTCACTCGTCCAACGCATGCAAGACTGGGTGCACACCGAACCACCGACGACGATGGTGGATAAGCTCAAGCAGTTGCCGCGCCTCGCGCAACTGGCCGGATATCTGCCAAAAACTGTTACCTCCGCCCCCTGTCAGCAAGTCGTAATGGACCCGCCCGACTTGCACGCCTTACCGGTCATGACCTGTTGGCCGGCGGACGGCGGTCCATTCTTTACCTTGCCATTAGTGTTCACCCGTGACCCGGACACCGGGCGGCGTAATTGCGGCATGTACCGCATGCAACGTTTCGACGCTTGCACCACCGGTATGCACTGGCAATGCCACAAAACCGGCGCGCGCCATTACGCGTTGTATGAAGCCCGTGGCGAACGCATGCCGGTGGCGGTCGCGCTCGGCGGCGATCCTGCCATCACGTATGCCTCGACCGCGCCTCTGCCCGACGGCATCGACGAAATGATTTTCGCCGGTTTTCTGCGGCAACGCCCGGTGGAAATGGTCCGCTGCAAAACCTGCGATCTTGAGGTGCCGGCGGATGCGGACTTTATCATTGAGGGCTACGTGGATCCACTGGAGCGTCGGCGCGAAGGCCCCTTCGGTGACCACACCGGTTATTACTCACTGGCGGATGACTACCCGGTATTTCACGTCACCTGTATCACCCACCGCCGCGACGCCGTCTATCCCTCTACCATCGTCGGACGCCCGCCGATGGAGGACGGGTATTTGGGGAAAGTCACCGAGCGGCTTTTTCTCCCGCTCATCCAGATGATGGTGCCGGAGATCGTCGATCTGAACTTGCCCATCGCCGGCGCGTTTCATAATTTGGCCGTGGTCGCCATTCGCAAACAGTACCCCGGCCATGCGCGCAAAGTGATGCACGCCATCTGGGGATTGGGACAATTGGCGAATACCAAAGTGATCCTGGTCGTCGATGCCGAGGTCAACGTGCACGATATGGATGAGGTGATCTGGCGTGTCGGCAATCATATCGACCCGGAGCGTGACACACAATTTACCCTCGGCCCCGTCGATGTCCTGGATCATGCCAGTCGGCTGCCTGCCTATGGTTCTAAGATGGGCATCGACGCCACCAAGAAATGGCCGGGTGAAGGATTTACCCGCGAATGGCCGGATGAAATTCGTATGACGGAGGAAGTGCAGGCCCGTGTCGAGCGCCTCTGCCGTGACCTGCAGCTTCCGCCGTCATACTGGTCAGCGAGCTAACAAGTGGAGGCATACCGATGGAACTGTTAATCTTTGGCCTGGGCCGTGGGCTCAAAGGCCCGTCAGCCGCCGAAGCGACCGCGAAGAACGCAGACGCGCGCTCGCAACGTACCGCCGAGCATGTCGAGTTGGCGCTCGCGCGCCTGGAAGAACGTCTGGAAAAACTATCCGTGTTGAATATGGCGCTCTGGACGCTGCTCAAAGACAAAACGGGGCTGACCGATGAGGCGTTGTTGCATGAAGTCGCCAACGTGCAAGCCGCGCGCCAGGAATCACTTGATCAAGCGAAAACGTGTCCGCAATGCGGGCGTGCCATGTTGGCGCGGGCGAAGCGCTGTCTCTACTGTGATTACCATGCCCCGGACGCTGATATGTTTGAACAGGTGAGCCGTTAGGCCCATCTGGAGGATGCACAGGTGCAACAATCTCCCAAGATTCTACTGGCCGTCACCGGCGCGAGTGGGGCTATTTATGCGCGCACGCTCTTGCGACGCCTGCTGGACCGTGAAGATGTTGTGGGGCTGACACTCTCCGCCTATGGGCGCCAGGTGGTCGAGGAGGAACTCGGCCCCAACGACGATCCGGTCGAGGCGGTGCTCGGGCGCCCCTGCGACCGTGTGCGTTTGTATCCGCGCGATGCCTATGACGGGCCCTTTGCCACCGGGTCAACGCCCTGGCAAGCGGTGGTGATCGCCCCGTGCTCCATGGGTACCGTGGGGCGTATTGCGGCGGGTATTTCAACGGATCTCGTCACGCGCTCCGCCGATGTGGCGCTCAAAGAGCGTCGGCGCTTAATTCTCGTTCCGCGTGAATCACCGTTCAGTCTCATTCACCTGCGTAATCTGACGGCGCTGGCGGAAGCGGGCGCCATCATCGTGCCTCCCTCCCCCGCGTTTTACCAGCACCCAGAGACATTGGAGGATTTAGTGGATTTTGTCGTCTCACGTATCCTCGCGCAGCTCTAACCGCGGCAATGGCGACAGGGATTTCTCCCCTGTGCCCGAATCACTACGCTATGATGGGGCAACCGTTAGATTTCGGCATCGGGCGGTTCTTATTTCCGCTTGAGCTACTGGGCGTGGTCGCGTTCGCCATTTCCGGCGCACTCACCGCGATAGAGCGGAAGATGGATAT
>DASXVL010000669.1:0-3426 GCA_036504255.1 Armatimonadota bacterium
TGCACGCCCGGCGTCCCGGTCTGCGCGGTGACGCGTCCGCTGAGTTGCTGCAAACCACGCAACGCGCCATTCGCCGTATTGAGTACGGCTTGCGGATAGAGCCCGAGCCAGAGCAGGATGGCGATGGAGACAAACATCATCGCCCCTTCCCGCAGGGAGAGCCTGCGCACGCTGGGCGTATGCACGGGCGGGCCATGAAAGACGCGCTGGATGATCCAGAGCGCGTAGATGACCGACAGGATGAACCCCAGGGCGGCGAGCACGGTAAAGGTGACGCTGACCTGGTAGGTCCCGAGCAGCACCAGAAATTCGCCGATAAAATTGCCCAAGCCCGGCAAGCCCAATGAGGCCATGGCCAAAAACATGCCGATGCCCCCGAGGTGCGGCAAGGAGGACCAGAGGCCGCCGAGACGGTCCATGTCGCGGGTGTGCACGCGCTCATCGAGCATGCCCACCAGAATAAAGAGCGCGCCGGTACTGATGCCGTGGCAGATGATCACGAGCATGGCCCCTTGCAGCCCCCAGGGGTTCCACGCAAAGATGCCCAGCAAGACAAAGCCCATATGGCTGATACTGGTATACGCCACCAGGCGCTTCAGGTCCGTCTGCGCAAATGCCAGGATCGCCCCGTAGAGGATACCGACCACCGCCAGCGTCATCACCACGGGCGTGAAGCTACGCGCCGCCTCCGGGAACAGCGGCAGCAGGAAACGGAGCATACCGTACGCGCCTACCTTGAGCACCAGCCCGGCGAGGTCAACGCTGCCCGCCACCGGCGCTTGGGTATGCGCATCGGGGAGCCAGGTATGCAGCGGCACGGCGGGTAATTTCACCGCGAAGGCCACGAAGAAGCCGAACATCAACCAGAAAGCGGCAATGGGCTGCATGGTGGTGCCGAGCAAACGGAAATAATCGAAGGTGTAGTCGCCGGTATTCGCGCCATGCATAAAATACAGGCCGAGAATGGCGAGCAGGAGAAAGAGCCCGCCCGTCTGCGTGAAGATAAAGAATTTCAGCGCCGCATAGTGCCGTTCTTCATGACCCCAGAGATCGATGAGGAAGTAGAGCGGTACCAGCATGATCTCCCAAAAGGCATAGAAGAGCACCAGGTCGAGGGCGAGAAAGACGCCGATAATCCCCGCGAGCGTCCAGAGCAAGTTGAAGTGGAAGAGCCCGACACGCGTGCGAATGCCCAGCCACGACGCGGCGACGGAAAAAATGCCCAAGAGGCCGGTGAGCAAGACTAACAGCAGGCTGATGCCATCGAGGCCGAGGTGGAAACTCGCGCCGATCTGCGGAATCCACGGCAGGGTGAAATCGACCATCCACGCGCCTTGCGCGGTGAGGGGCACGTCACCCCAATGCCGCGCCCAGAGCCAGACCGCGAGCAAGAAATCGCCGAGCACGGCGATCAGCGCCACCCAGCGCGTAAGACGCACGCTCCAGCGCTCGACCAGCCAGGAGAGCAGGCCACCTAAGAGCGGAATAATGATAAGCCAGGCTAGAATCATAAGAACACCACAATTGCGATAACCAGGATAGCGCCGACCGCCAGCCCGACCGCATAGCGACGGATTTTGCCGGTTTGCGTGCGACGTAAGACCACATGGGATTGCAGGGTAATCCAGGCAATGCCCTGATAAAAGACATCGATGACATCGTCCTTATTGCTGCGCGCCAACGCCAGGTACGGGCGGACGAAGAGCATGTCGTAGAGCCAGTCAAATCCCCACCCGGCGTACCAGAAACGGCTGACCGCCGCGCCGACCCGCGACCCAGGTGCGACAGGGCGCGGCAGGCGGACGACGAAGAGATAGGCCAGCAAGATGCCCGCGAGTGACGCCAGCACCGACAGCGCTTGTAACAGGCCCGTCAGGCGCTCGGCGCCCGCCTGGTTCACGACGGACGGCAAGGCGGGATGCAGCAGCGCGGAGAGCCACTGCACCGGCCCCCACGTGGGGGGCAGTTCAATGAACCCGGCAATGATGGCGAAGACGGCGAGCACCAGCAGCGGGACGCGCATGGCCCTGCCCGGCACCGCAGTCGCCGGGGTCTTCTCCGCGCCGAAGAAGGTCAAAAACACCATACGAAACGCATAGAGCCCGGTGAGCACGGCTCCCACCCAACCAGCCGCCCAGAGCCAGGGATTGCCCAGCACCGACGACCAGGCTTCGAAGAGGATGAGATCTTTACTATAGAAACCCGCCGTGAGCAACGGGAAGGCCGAGAGCGAGAGCGCGCCGATGAGGAAGGTCCAGAAGGTCACCGGCAGCTGTTGGCGCAGGCCGCCCATCTTGCGCATATCATGCTCATCGCGCACACTCATGATGACCACGCCCGCGCCGAGGAAGAGCAGCGACTTGAAGAAGGCGTGGGTGACAAAATGGAAGATAGCGGCGGTCCATGCCCCGACCCCCAGGGCGAGAAACATATAGCCGACCTGGCTAATGGTGGAATAGGCGAGCACGCGCTTGAGGTCGTGCTGCGCCATGGCGCTGCACGCGGCGAGCACCAACGTCACCGCGCCGATAATCGCCACCAAACTTTGCACCGGCGGCGCGAGGGTGAAAAAGACGTGCGTCCGCGCGATGAGATAGACACCAGCCGTCACCATCGTCGCGGCATGAATGAGCGCGCTGACCGGCGTCGGGCCGGCCATGGCATCAGGCAACCAGGTCTGCAGCGGGAGTTGCGCCGATTTCCCCACCGCCCCGGCGAGCAGCAGCGCCGCCGCCGCGATGGCCAGGGCGGAGCCGGTGGGCCACAGCGACAGCGCGCGCTGCATGGCCTCCTGGATATTTAACGTGCCCAGATTGGTGAAGAGCAGAAATAAGCCGACGGCCAACGCGGCGTCGCCGATACGCGTGACGATAAAGGCTTTCATCGCCGCGCGGCCATTGGCCGGGTCGGCATACCAGAAGCCGATGAGCAGATAGCTGCAGAGCCCGACGCCTTCCCAGCCCAGGTAGAGCACGAGCAGATCGTTGGCCAGCACCAGAATGAGCATGGAACTGACGAAGAGATTCATATAGGCAAAGAAACGGCTGTAGCCTTCGTCAGCGGCCATGTATTGGGTGGAGTAGAGCAGAATAAAAAAGCTTACCACGGTGACGACGAGCATCATCACCAGCGAGAGCGGGTCCAGGTAGCAGGCGAACTGCGGCGCGAACGCGCCCACCTTCACCCAGGTCCAGAGCAGCTGCGTAAAGGCGTATCCGGGTGGTGGGGCGGAGAGAAACACGCCCGCGATAAGGATGGCGAGCACGGCCGAGACCCCGGTCGCGCCGACGCCGATGCGGGCCACGGCCCGCCGCGAAAGCGACGCGCCGAAGAGCGCGAGCACGAGGAACGCCAGTAACGGAAGCAGTGGGATTACGCCGAGTAGATTGAGCATATCACCCCCGCATCCTACTCGCGGCATCCGCA
>DASXVL010000670.1:0-4681 GCA_036504255.1 Armatimonadota bacterium
CGTGAATACGACCCGTTCCGCCGATGAGATTCGCGACGAACTACAACTGCACAGCGGTACTATCTATACGCTGGATGCCGATACGATCGCCGCCGCCACCCATTCGCGCTTGAATATGCCGATGATGGCCATGCTCGCCCACGTGCTAAAATTCCCCGTGGACGCCGTGACGCACGCGATTGAGGACACTTGGCCGAAAGCCGCGAAGAACAACCTGGCGGCGTATGAGAAGGCCGTGTCCGAATCTTCCTTCAAGACGTTTGCCGCTGATGGCAAGTACGAGTTAGCCGAAGCCTCCGAAGTACGTGGCGCCATCGGCTATCTCAATATTCTCAATGGCGGGGCCATTGACGCTCTGACCCACAGCACCATCGGCAAAAACAATGCCAACTCACGTTTCAACGATCCCCCCGCCTATGATCGCGCAGCGTGCATTGATTGCGCCAAGTGCTTGACGGTCTGCGCCGATCCGGGCGCCATTGTCTGGAAAGATAGTAAAATGGCCGGCATTGACCTGACCTACTGCAAGGGTTGCATGCGCTGCGTCGCAGTATGCCCCATGACCAAGAAAGGCAAAGCCCTGACGGATCCTGCCGTAGAAGGGGTGACAGCATGAGTGTAATCGCTAAAGCAAAACAGACAATGTTCCTCGGCAACGGGAATGACGCTGCCGCACAGGCCGTGCTCCATATTGGCTATGACGGTGAAGGGTATTATCCTATTACGCCGTCGTCGGAAGTCGGTGAGATCGTCAGCAAGGCGGTCGCCGCCGGCACGAGCGACATCAGCTTCGTCATCGGCACCAGTGAGTTGGCCGCTATCGGTATTTGTACCGGTATGGCCGTCGCCGGTGGCCGTGTGTTGGACGTGACCTCCGCCCAGGGGCTGCTGCTCAAAGCCGAAGAGATGCCCGCCATCTCCGGCATGGGCCTGCCCATGGTGCTGAACCTGTCCTGCCGCGAAATTTCCGCGCCGCTCAACATTAAGAATGGCCACTCTGACCTCGCCGCCGCGCTGGGCTGGGGCTGGCTCATCTTCATGGCGCCGAACGTGCAAGCGACCTACGACATGAACATCATCGCCATCAAGGTCGCCGAAGCGGTCGGCCTGCCGGCGATCGTGGCGTACGACGGCTTCCACACCAGCCATGCCAACCGCCGCATCGAGATCTTCGCGGATCCGTCGGAAGTCTCGACGTTTGTCGGCGAGACCCCAAAACGCCCGAGCGTGTTGGATCTCGATACGCCGACCACCTTCGGCCCCTACATGAACGATGACGTGATCAACACGAAGGTCGTCATGGAGCAGAAGATGCTCAAGGCGTACGAGTTGATCCCGCAGATCTTCGCCGAATACGCCGAGCTCACCGGACGCAACTACAGCTTCGTCGAAGTGACGGGCGACGCCGACGCGGAATCGGGCATGCTCATTCTCAACTCCGCCGCCGAAGCTGCCAAGATCATGGTGAAAGAGCTGAAGGACGAAGGCAAGAGCGTCAAGCTCGTCGAGCCCTACGTGCTGCGCCCGTTCCCGGCGAAAGAGATCGTGGATGCCATTGGCGAGACCAAACGCCTGGTGGTAGCCGAGCGCGTGTCGCAGTACGGCGCGGGCAACTACCTGGAGAACGAAGTCGCCGCCGCGTTGCACAAAGCCGGCAAGACGACGGAAGTCATCAGCCGCGTCTATGGCATCGGTGGTTTGAACTTCCGTCCTGATGAGGATGCCCGCCCGATGTTCGAGCTGGCCCTCAACTGGCCGAATGTTGACGCCAGCCACAAGACCCTCGAAGGCCGCTATTGGGGCGCCTGGCAGGGCGACACCAGCTACAACCCGCCGGCGACCATCAAGCCGCTGACGACCGAAGAGACCACCTGGAACGCCGGTCGCGACAAGATCGACCTCAAAGAACTCTCGAACATGCCGCATCGCATCGATAAGCATTCGGCCTGTCCGGGCTGCGGCATCTTCGTCAACATCGACACCTTCCTGCGCGGTATCGACGGGCGAGTGGTGATGATGTTCAACACCGGCTGCGGCATGGTGGTGACCACCGGCTATCCCTTAACCTCCTTCAAGGTGCCGTACGTGCACAACCTCTTCCATAACGTGTCGTCCACGGCGACCGGTGTGGTCGAGATGTACCATCGTTTCCGCGCGCAGGGCAAGATCCCCGATGAGGAGATCACCTTCATCTGCGTTTCCGGCGACGGTGGCGACGACATCGGCATGGATCAGTTGATTGGTTCCGCGCTCCGCAACGACCCGATCATCTATCTTGAGTACGATAACAAGGGCTATATGAACACCGGCGGACAGCTCTGCTACTCCGGTATTCTCGGCCAGCGCAACTCGAACGCCTACATCGGCCCGAAACAGCGCGGCAAACAGACCCAGCACAAGGATATCGTTGAGATCCTGCGCGGGACCAATGCGCCGTACCTGTTCACCGCTGCGGAAAACAACGCCCGCGACATGATTGCCAAAGCCCGCAAGGCCCAGGCGACCGTGCGCAACGGCGGCTTCGCGTTCGGGAAGTTCTTCTCCACCTGTCCGCTGAACTGGGGTTCCGACCCCGCGCGCGGCAACGAAGTCGTTGATCGTGTGGTCAAGTCCTGCATTCATCCGCTCTACGAAGTGGAGAACGGCGTTACCACCATCAACTACGATCCGGAGAAAGCCAACTCCAAGATCCCGGTGACCGACGCCTTCTCGCTCATGGGCGGGCTCTTCAGCCATCTGTCGTCCGAAAAGTTCGCTGACGTGGCCAAAGAGATTCAGGATGAAGTCGACACCCGCTGGGCTCGTTTGAAAGCCCGCGCCGAGAACGCGATCCTCTAAACCGGATCTTTCGGTCTAGCACAAAACAGTTCGAGCCCCGGCAATTGCCGGGGCTCGAACTGTTTTGTGCGCTGCAATAACTTATCAGCGTGCGTTGATCGTCAGACCCGGCCAATCATCAGTGCGAAACGGCGAGGCCGGTAACCCATTGGCATTGAAAAAATTACACTCGGGGTTATCCGCCCACGCATAACGCACGGCGACCGGGCGTTGCAGCGCATCATTCCAGACGACAACCGATTCCCCATCGATTTTCGCCTGCGCCCAGAGAAATTGTCGATCACTCCCGGCGATGGCAAATCCTTTGAGTTTGGCATTATCTTTGGCGACGAGACCAGCGCCGACCGATTCAAACGCAAGGCGAATCGTTTGCCCCTCGACCTTCATCGCTCGGTAGCGCGGTCCGGACGCGACCGTTGGCAGGTGATAGGCCACCGCTTCCGCGGCGCGTGCCAGCCGCAAGCCGATATCCTGCTTATTTTTCGGATGCAGATTGAACGCCTCGCCGATATCGATCGTCACCGCCATCCCGGTATTCGGCAGCGCCATGGCCATCGCCTGCGCCTCGCGGAGCTCAGCCCAGGCGCTGTCCGTCGGCGTCGCCCTGCGCGCCATATAATTGGGGAGTTGCACGAACAGGAAAGAAAAATCACCCTCACCCCACGCTTGCCGCCAACTGCGAATGAGGTTCGGGAACAACAGGCGGTATTGGTAGGCGCGATCCGCATTCGCCGACCCCTGGCTCCAAAGCACGCCGCGCATCGCAAAGGGTATCAGCGGATGGATCATGGCGTTGTAGAGCACGCTCGGGGTATTTTCATGCAGAGGGGTGAACAGCGTGTGCCCGAGTTCCGGTGGGATGCGCGCGAGAATGGGCGCAAACTCCGACTCTGCGTGCAAGGCTGCTTCCTCGGTCCAGGCCTCGATCACCGTCCCGGGCCAACACGTTTGGATCAGCCCGATGGGTACCCGAATTTTCGGTTGCAAGTCGCGTGCGAAGAAATAGGACATGGCGGAAAAACCCGCCACCGTTTCCGGCGTGCACGCTACCCATTGTCCGTTGACCGCGCGTTCAGGAATCAGTGACACGGCATGTCGTACGGTGAACAAACGGATCGTCGGGTAGTTCGCGTTCGCGATCTCCTTTTTGGCGTTCCGGGCGGCGCTGACGGGGAATTCCATATTTGACTGCCCGGAACAAATCCAGACGTCGCCCACGAGCACATCATGGAGCAGCAGTCGAGTCTCTCCCCCGGCAACGACCACCAGTTCGAACGGTCCACCGGCTTTGAGCGGAGGGAGTCTGAGCAGCCAATTGCCGTCACGGTCAGCGATGGTGCTGTCGGAGAGCTTGTCGAACGTGACTGTCACAGTGGCGCCAGGCGTCGCCGTTCCCCAAACCGGCACGGGCAGCTCACGCTGCAGCACCATGTGGTCGGTGAAAAGGCTAGCCAGCAGTAGCGGTTGCCGTTTCGCCATGGGTTGCGCGTGGATGGTGGCGGCGCACAGCAGCGCCAGCAGCGGTAGCAAGAGTTTCTGTATCTTCATCCTAGCATCTCCATCGCGTCATGCGGGTTGTGAGCTCGTTTAAAAGCAGAAGAAAGCCAATTTGCGCAAGCCCATTGCGACCGTGCGCACTTCGTATCTGTGTCGGCGCCGCGTTGTCCTGCGCATCGCCCGGCTTCCGTCACCCTCATCCCCAGCCCTTCTCCCCGAGGGGGAGCGGATAAAGTCGGCGATAAGATTGACATCTCAGAGGTATTTTATGTCTCCTGTCGAATTTATAGACAACGATACATTGAAGGAGCGTCGCATGAGTCAAGGTCGCCGTCATGCCGTGCAG